>JBIIRH010000009.1:0-38866 GCA_044341675.1 Pontimonas sp. | reverse complement strand
TTTGCAGCGCAGACCTTCGTGGCTGTTCCCCCAGAGGGTCTCGACCCCTGCGATGTCCGGATATCCAGGGGAGATGAGGCGCTGCGGGAAGTGATTCGCTCCAAGCGCCCGATGTATGAATTCATGATTCGACGGGTCATGGACCAGTGCGACTTGAACACAGTCGAGGGTCGCACCCAAGCCCTTCGTGCTGCGGTTCCGGTTGTTCACAAGATTCGTGATCGGGTCATCAAGGATGGCTATGCCAGGGAATTGGCCGGATGGCTTGGAATGAACCCTGTTGATGTTGCACGGGAAATCAGCCAAGCAGCCAAAGCTCAACCCACTGGCTCTGCCTCCAGTGCGGCGCCTTCGGTCGAATTAGACACCGAAGCGCCCTACAACCTCTCGGCGCTCTCCAGTGACCCCGTCACGCTCTTGGAGCGCGACGGGTTGATGGTGATGCTCCAGCACCCCGACGCCGTTGGAGCGGAGCGTGCCCGAGCGGTTCTAGGAACGCACTTCTCCCATGGGGCTTTGGCGCTAGTGCGAGATGCGATGGTCTCAGCCTTTGAGAACTACAACACTCCTTCCTGGGTCACCAAGGTGACCGAGGAAACCCCACCAGCTCTTTCTGCGCTGGTGGGGCAACTTTCTGTGGCACCGCTGCCCCAAAAGCCCGACCAAGTGGAGCGCTACGCCCAAGGCGTTACTGCCTCTTTGCTCGATAGGGAACTTTTGCGCAAGAAAGCCGAGCTGATGAGCCTGTTGCAACGAAGCGATGCCGACGCGGAGCCTGAGGGCTACCGAACACTCCAAGAACAGCTGGTTGCCATAGAGGCCGAGCGCAGGGGCTTGCGCGAGGATTAGCCGGTCCCGCCCTGGTTGTCGCGTGGTCCATTACCGGCATAAAATGGCTCCAAGCGCTCTGCTAACATCGGGGCGTAGCATCGCATTCCTCGATAGCTCAATTGGCAGAGCAACCGGCTGTTAACCGGTAGGTTCTTGGTTCGAGTCCAAGTCGGGGAGCCACAGTGCCCGGGAAACCGGACCTTAGTCGCAATGGAGAGTCGAGGGGCTAGTGCTGGATTTCCTGGCAACACAGTTCCTCTGGATCGTTTCGACCATGCTTGTTGTGTCAGCGGCATCACTCGGCATCGCCGTGTTCTTTGCTCGCAAGGCCCAGACCGCGAGGGCAGCCCTCGTCCACCGCGCTGATGACACTCAGCAGTCGATTGCCGATCGCGCTGAGCTGGAACTGCGTCTTGCTGAGCAGGCCGACCGGATGAGGCTTATCGCAGAGGTTCACGACGCTGCAGCGGCCACCATTACTGGCTTGATCTCTCAAGCCGAGGGCGCTCGTTTTGGCGCGACCTCTGACCCCGAGGTCGCCTCCCGAGCAGCGGCATCGATTGCCGACCAAGCCCGTCAGGCACTGAACGACATGCGTCGAGTCGTCAATGTTGCCCGCGATGGCGCGGCCGAGGTCGACAACATGCCAAGCCTCACCTCCATCAATGACTTGTTTGAGGCCATGAACGAGTCCGGAATCATGGTCCGCTTTGAAGAAAGCGGAACAGCATTTGTGGTTGCGCCGAGCGCTGAGCTCGCAATTTTCAGGATTCTGCAAGAGGGCCTCAACAACTCCAGGACCCATGGCGGACCTGGCACAACCGTGAAGGTGTCGATGTCGTGGACTGCGCAGGGTCTTCAACTGCGCATCGATGACGATGGGGTGCGCGCTCAGCGTCGCTTCCAGGCAGATGCCACATACACAATTGCTGATGACCAAGCCGCCCTGGTCGAGATTCTGTCCGGGCGGGGAATGCGGGAGATGAAAACTCGCACAGAGGCCTTCGGCGGCGTTTTTTCTGCCCACCGGGTTCCAGGCGTTGGCTTCAGCGTCTCCGCGGCATTCCCCACGTTGCGCTTCCACAACGGCGTCCACGGCGTGGACACCCGGGGGTCCGAGGCCGGCGAGCGAGCTATTGGCTAAAGAGTTCGACGCTTCGCATCTTCGCGCTGCACGCTCCCAGGGGATTCAGGTTGGCGTGGCGGTCTCGCTCTATGGAATTTCGTTTGGCGCCCTGGCCGTGGCATTGGGGTTCAGCGTCCCGCAGACAGCGGTACTGAGCTTGTTTATGTTCTCGGGGGCATCCCAGTTTGCCTTCATCGGCATTATCGCCTCGGGAGGAGTGGCTGCCGCGGGGGCGGCGATCGCCTCTGCTGGCCTGCTCGGTGTTCGCAACGGCCTGTACGCGCTTCGTATGTCGCCTCTGGTGGGCGCAGGGTTCTGGAAGCGTGCGGCTGCTGCCCAACTCACCATCGATGAAAGCACTGCGGTAGCAATAGCGCAGACTGACACTCGTGCTGCCAGGCACGGTTTTTGGACCACGGGCCTGGTCATCTATGTGGGATGGAATCTCGCGACTCTGGTGGGCGCTCTTGCGGGAAACGCTATCGGTGATGTTCGGGCCTGGGGGCTTGACGCGGTGGCCGCTGCCGCTTTCTTGGCGCTGCTGTGGCCACGGCTCACAGCACGCGAACCGATTGCGGTTGCTTTTGTGGCGGCCGTCGTGACGATGCTGTTGATTCCGGTTGTGCCGGCTGGTATTCCGGTGTTGGTGGTTGCCGTGGTGTCTATTGGCGTTGCGATCTATCGACACCGCGTTGCCCCCCATGCCCCTGATCGCACCGAGGGGGCGTGAGATGACGCTCTGGATTGCCGTGATTGGCGCTTCGCTGGTGGTGTGGGGATTGAAAACCTCTGGATATGTGCTTCCACAACGGTTTGTTGAGAGCGCGGTCATGTCCAGGGTCGCAGCGGTCGTGACGGTGGCGTTGCTGACTTCGTTGGTGGTGTCGCAAACCATCCAGAGCGGTGATGGCGTTGGTGTTGACGCCAGGCTCCCAGCGCTGGGTGTTGCGGCAGTGCTGCTCTACTACCGCGCACCCTTTCTTGTAGTGCTGGTGGTTGCTGGCTTTGTGGCCGCAGGCTTACGCTTCTTCGGAATCCTCCCGTGAGCCCTCAAAGTCATCCCTGCCGGGCAACCAAGAGAGGCCTGGCCTGGCCCAGCCTTCTTCCTTGATTTCTCGGCGCGCTCTCAAGATCGTCCGCCACGGCAGCCGGTCGATATAGAGGGTGCCGTTCAGATGGTCGAACTCGTGCTGGAAAATTCGCGCAAGCCACCCGCTGGCGTGGATTTCCAGGTCCTCGTTATCGAGGGTCTTGCCTCGCAAGACCACAGCGTCTGATCGACGCAGCGCGAAGCGAAAATCTGGAACGGAGAGGCACCCCTCAAGGTCTGCCTCGGGGTCTGGCTTGCCCCGGGGAACGCGGGCCTTGGTTAACGTGGGATTGATGACGACGCCCTCGTGAAGGACGCCGTCATCATCGCTCCACTCCCAGACAAAAACCTTCAACCCCACGCCGATTTGGGGGGCCGCCAAGCCCACACCTGGGGCGGCGCGCATGGTGTCCACCATGTCGGTGACAAGTTGCCTCAGGCGCGAGTCCCACACCACAACATCCTGGGCTGGGGTGTGAAGTACGGGGTCGCCGGTGATGCGGATGGGGCGAACCGTCATGTCTCCAGCGTAGTTGAGGGTTGGGTCCCTTTGGCTGGTCAGGGGCCTCACCAGGGTGACTATGATTGCTTCAGCACTCCATCGTCGGTGTACTGCCTGTCGATGGCCCTCCGGCGGAAGAGCGATGATGACAGAACGCCCCTGGCTTGCCCATTACCCCAGCGATGTCGAGCACGAGCTCCAGAAACCGCCCTTCGATCACCTTCCAGCACTGATCACTGCCGCGAGCGCCCAGTGGGGAAAAAAGACCGCGTTCACTCAGGTGATGCCTAATGGCATGAACGGTTCTCTGAGCTACCAGCAGATTGAGTCGCTCTCGGATGACTTTGCGTCCTACCTGCGCGAAGAGCTCGGCTTAGCTCAGGGCGACCGGGTTGCTGTCCAAATGCCCAACTGTTTGGCCTATCCGATTGTGGCCTTCGGTATCTTCAAAGCCGGCTGTGTTTTGGTCAATACGAACCCTCTGTATACGGCCTCCGAAATGGTTCACCAGTTCTCGGATTCGGGAGCCACCACCCTGGTGGTCATTGACATGTTTGCCGATCGCTTGCCCGAGGTTTTGGCGAAGACGCAGATCAAGAATGTTGTCACCGTTCGTATTTCCGAGTACTTCTCTCCCGCGGTCCACGGTGTGATTCGACTTGTTCAGAAGGTCTGGAGTCGCTCACTTCCCAAAATCACGGTCGAGCACACACCGTTCAAGACCGCTATAGCCCAGGGTCGCAAGAAGGCCAATCCTGCTGCTGCGAAGAGTTACCTCAAGGGTGTTGGCCCCGACTCTCTCGCCGCCTTGCAATACACCGGTGGAACCACCGGTGTATCCAAGGGCGCCATGCTCTCTCACGGGAACTTGATCTCCAACACCATGCAGTTGCTGACCTTTGTGGGAAACCACATCCGCCCCGGCGTTGAGGTCGTCATTACGGCCCTACCGCTGTACCACATCTTCGCGTTCACAGTGAATCTGCTGGCCTTCTACCAGCGGGGTGGGCGCAACCTCTTGCTCCCAAGCCCCAGGCCACCAAGCAACCTCAAGAGAGCTTTCGAGAACTACAAGGTCACGTGGCTCACCGGAGTCAACACGCTGTTCAACGCACTGATGAACGAGCGGTGGTTCTCCGACAGCCCACCGAAGCACCTGCGCTACTCGGCTGCCGGCGGTATGGCCCTGCAGGCCTCTGTTGCAGAGCGCTGGCGCGCACTGACAGGCACTCCCATTGTTGAGGGTTATGGCCTGACCGAAACCTCACCTGCGTTGGCCTTCAATCCCTTTGGTGGCCTCAACAAGGATGGCACCATCGGTATTCCTGTGCCCTCGACCGACGTTCAGTTGGTCGACGAAGCGGATAAACCTGTGCCAGTCGGCCAGCCCGGAGAGCTGGTCTGTAAAGGACCCCAGGTCATGCTCGGTTATTGGAACAAAGAAGCCGAGACAAAGGCAGCGATGGCCGGTGGCTGGTTCCACACCGGCGATATCGCCCAGATGGACTCGGACGGGTATTTCACCATTGTCGATCGCAAGAAAGACATGATTCTGGTCAGTGGGTTTAACGTCTACCCCAACGAGGTCGAAGAGCAGATTGCCGCAGTTCCCGGCGTGCTCGAGGTCGGTGTGGTGGGCGTCCCAGACGACAAGTCAGGTGAATCCGTGTGCGCCTACGTCGTCGCCACAGCACCCGCGCCGAGCACTGAGGCCATCCTGGCTCAGTGCCGCGAGCACCTCTCCGCCTACAAGGTTCCCAAGAGCGTCGTCTTTGTTGACGAGCTCCCGAAGAGCCCTATCGGCAAGATTCTTCGCCGCCAGCTCCGCGACCAAGCCTTGGCCGCTCCGACCACCACGAAGGGCGCGTAATCATGATTGAGTCACTGATTGTTCTGGCCGAAGAGAGCGCCAATCAAGCCACTGTCGTCAACGAGTTTGAACAGACGTTGCTTCGAATCTTCATCCTCATCATCATGTTTGGCCTGGGTGCTGGCCTCACCCCGAAGGACTTTGGTCTTGCGCTGCGGCGGCCCTGGGGCCTCGTTATCGGGTGGATTACGCAGTTTGGGATTATGCCCCTCACGGCCTATCTTCTGGTTGTTGCAATCCTTCTGCCCTTTTCGCAGGGCCCAGAAGTCGCCTTCATTGCGCTTGGGGCACTGATCATGGGTGCAGTACCAGCAGGAACGACCTCGAACCTGTTTACCTATTTCTCCAAGGGAAACTTGGCGCTCAGTGTAACCATGACCGTCAACTCGACGCTCTGGGCGTTTATCATGACGCCATTCATGCTCTGGATTTACTCGGGGCTACTGGACTTCGACGAATCACTCAGCATTGATTTTGGCGAGCTAGCCATTGTCATTGTGGGTCTTGTGATTCCGGTAGGACTCGGCATGCTGGTGCGACGCTTGAGCGCTAATGCTGGTGCAATCCTGGAACTCATCGGTGGCGTTTTTGGCCTGCTCTTTATCCCCTTCCTGATTGCCATTTGGGTGCCTCGTAACTGGCAGCTGCTCCTCACCACGGAGTGGCCGACCTACGCGGTCGCTATTGGATTGGGCGTTGTGGGCATTACCGTCGCCTACATTATCGCGAAGGCCATTCGCCTCCACCCGATGAACGCGAGGACGATTGCCCTGGAGACCGGTATTCAGAACGGTCCTTTGGCAATTGCCGTCATCGTTGCCGTGTATATCGACAACCCGTTCCTGGATTCAATCCTTTTGATTCCAGCCCTCTACTCGCTGTTCATCGTCCTTATCTCCACAGTGGTGACGCTGATTTTCCGCCGCGCCAACGTGGCAGAAGAACAGAAGATCCCCAACCTGCTCTAGACATTCCGAAGCGCTGTGCGCTGAGGAACATATGAGTCCTAGCTTCCCTCGGTCTCTTTGATGTCCCAGAAGACGTTGTAGAGCTCGGATGGCCGACGCAGTTGGTCGTCCAGGTTACGAACGTCATAGATGGTGAACTTCCGTGGGTCGCTCACACCTACCCCGGAAACACCGAGTGCCATTTCGTTGCCGGGATAGTCAAAGCCCATCATGTCGAGCACCGTGGGAAGCATGCTGAAGTGATAAAACTCGGAGCGGTTGGGTTCAAAGCCCAGCGGCGACCAGAACTTGTTATAGATCGTGCGGTTGGGCTCTAAATCCATCGTTTCTTGGACTGCGTTTGGCATCGAAAGGTGATCACCGGTGATCACGACAACCGTGTCCTCGAGATATCCCTTTTTCTCCATGTAGCGGACGAAGTCAGCCAGGAGGTCTGAGGTGCACGCCACGATGTCGGGGAGCCCGTCTGCGCCCCTGCGCTCACACGTCGGGCTCAAGTGGCCCTCGGGGCGGTGCGTGTCGACAGTCAGCACCGTCATGTTGAACGGTTGATCGGCCGCGTGAAGGGTGTCGAGTTCCTTCTTTGCGTAGCGCAGCAGGTCGTCATCGTGCAGACCCCACTTGGTGAACTCGGTCTCGCCGATAGATTCCCAGTAGGGGAGTCCCTTGACGCTGCGGTAACCGTGCTCTTCAAAAAACTTGCCTTTACCCGCAAATTCGGGGTCAGCGCCGCCCAAGAAGTGGTTCGCATAGCCAGCATCAGCAAGAATGTCTCCGAGGCAGGTAATTCCCGGCATGAATGCGTCCACGCGCTCGCCAATGCGGTTGATGCTTTTGAGCCCCAACTGCTGGCGGATATCGAACTGGTTCTCTTCCTTCAACAGAACGCCGCATTGGCTGGCCACCAGGCCAGCAATGGTCCAGCCGGTTCCGCGAACTTCTTGGAAGTCGGGGAAGCTCTCCCACTCCCTGGTCTCATAGTCCAGGGAGTCAAGAAGGTTTTCACCCCAGAGTTCTGGATTCCGGTAAGTGTTCTCCAGAGACTCGACATAAATCATGACCAGGTTCAGTGGTTGCTCGGGTTGCGTGATGTTCTCGGGGAACTCATAGAACGACTCAATGAAGTTTGAGGGCTTCGAGTTCTGGAAGAACGAGACCACGCCCACATTTACTGCAAAAGCCGGGGTCGTGAATCCCAGCACAATTGCTGGCACCAGCAGGCCCACGGGCAACCCGGGGGTGAGCACGCGAGAGCGCAACAGCCTTCGCGGTGCGTCGTGTTTGGCGTCAACGTGAGCCGAGAAAGCCTGCTTAGCCCCTCGAACCAGTCGACGCGTGAGTCTCACGCCGACTAACCCGATCGCCACCGGGCCAAGAATGATGGCAACAGCGGAGGCGATCACAAAGTCGATGCTCATTGGCTTAACAACTTCAACGATGTTGACGATGTGGTAAATGAACTGGGGCAATTCCAGTTGCCCGAAGTTCCAGACGACCCAGGCGTTGACAATTGTAATCATCGCGGCCAGCCACCAGACCACGAACACCACAGCAGACACCCCTCGGGCCAGGCGAGCTGGCCTAGCGGTGTGACGTCCGTGCTTCACGCGCGGGTCTCCTTTGTGGTGGTAGATGCGGATTGGTGTCAGCCCGAGTAGGGCCCCGTGGGGGTCTTGCGGGTGGATTTTCGGTGGCGCTTCGATGGGCCACGACGAGCGGGTGCGAATTCGGCGCTGCAGATGAACACAGCGTTAACGAATTCTGAACCGTCGGCAAGCATACCGGGCTCTGCTTGGGCAAACCTGTAGCTGAACACACCTCTAGCGAGTCGTTATCGACCCGAAACATTGCGGGTTGCGCTCCCTGAGAGCCACGAGCATTCGGCTAGTCGCCCGGTAGAATCAGGGCGCACCCCTTGGGTGCGCGGGGCGGTAGCTCAGCTGGTTAGAGCAGCGGACTCATAATCCGTCGGTCACGGGTTCAAGTCCCGTCCGCCCTACAAGTCCTGCCCTCCCGAGCGACGGCGTCGCTCAGGGCCAATTAGATCGGTTAAGTGGCATGTTGGGGGGTCAATCTGGCCCGGAGACTTCGTTTCCCGCAAGTCTAGGTAGAGTCTGCGGTGTGTGGTGGAGTGCACATTACAGTGCACAGCACCTCCTCTCTAGTTGGAGGGCACATTCATTCGCCACGACCATCACTCGACACGGCCAAGCATTAATGACTCTACGTCGCCGCCGCGGGTTTTGCTGCAGTTCTCCCTCCGAGCTGAAGAGGGAGAGATTTCATCTACTTCCCGGCGTAGGCGATCGCATCTATTTCAATCACCATGTTGGGGCCCAGGCCAGTGGTGACAGTGGTTCGCGCCGGAAAGGGAGGCTCCGGGAAAAACGTCGCATGGACTGCGTTCATTTCGGGGAATAGCGCATGGTCGGTGAGGAAATACCGAATCGATACGACGTGAGAAAAGTCTAGACCCGCGGCTCCGAGAACCTCTTGGAGATTGGTGAGGGCTTGACGTGTTTGTGACACGATGTCAGGGCCAGCAAGTTGTCCGGTGCCCGGGTCAAAGCCGCCTTGGCCTGCCAGGAAGACCATGTCTCCAACGCGAGTGGCGTGAGAATAGTTGGCGACTGGTTGAGGCGCGTTTGGGCTGGAAATGCTTTCGAATACTGCCATGATTTCTCCTTCGTGCATTATTTGGGTTGGGGCTGGCTGAGGGAGCCTAAGAAATCGGACATACTGCCAAAGAGCGGGGCGAGAGAGGTGCCCATGCCCACAGCAAACGCGCCCTGTGAAATGAATTGGTGACAGTTGGTTTTGTCTACTCCGCCGACAGCTACGATGCGGGCTGTCGGGAAAGGGTCGAGTATTTTGGCCAGGCCGGCGGGGCCATAGACGGAGGCAGGGAAGAGCTTGACCTCGGCGAAACCCAGTTCCATTGCGTGCCCGACTTCGGTCGGGCTGAAAACGCCGGGCAGGTGGGCCATCTTGTCAGAAAGTGATTCCCGGCAGATTTTCGGGAAGAGGCCGGGGCTTACAGTAAAGTCTGCTCCGACATCCTGGGCGAAACGGTAATCGTCGGTGGTTCGGATGGATCCCATCCCGAGAGTTGCTTCGGTGTAGTCGGCTTTTGCGAGTAGCGTCTCACGAAATGCATCGTGGGATGTCGGGGAGTGGAGCGGAATTTCGACCAGACGTACTCCGCTTTCCCACAACAGCGAAGCCGCCCGGGCTGTTTCCTGCGGCGCCATACCCCGCAAAATTGCAATGAGCGGGGCCCCCTGTAACAATGTCGAAAAAGTGCTTTGGCTGAGCGGCATTCTGAAAACCTATCGACAAGATGAACGATCTAACCCTATCATTATCATTGCTGATAGTGCATTGTCTATTGCTATTTGCGCAACGGAGGCGTCATGGTTCGGCTGTCCCTTCTCTTGAAAGCTGGTCATACCGTTGAGATTATTCGTCGGCTGGCTCCGCGCTTTGAGGCCGAGCAGGGGATTGGTCTTGACATTGAGGTCGTCACTGAGGATCAGGCGTACCAGCGACTGATGTCTGGTGAGCGACTTCCCGACGTCTGCACGGTTCCCTATTGGAATCTGGCTGAGTTGGTTGACGCGGGCTTGCTTGCCCCTCTGGAGATATCCGATTACCCGGGCGAAAGCCAGCCGCGAGCTCTTCAAGCCATGACCTACGAGAGCCAGGTCTGGGGGGTTCCCCACACCTTAACCGGGGGGACACTGTTTACCCGGGCGGACCGTGTTCCTGATGGGTTCAGGACGGACGCAGACAGTTTCAAGGATTTTCTATCTATGTGGGATCAACTTATTCAGGCAGGCTCTAGCTTGACGATTCGAGCGGGGTCGGCATTTTCCTCTGCCGAAACGTATCGGGGGCTTTTGTATGCGTCGGGGGTCAACGTGTTCCGTGGTGGTGAAGATGCAGATCCTGCTGGGTTGAAAGACCCACTCGAAGCAATTGTCAGCCGCCTGAGACAACAGAAAGAAAATCTTGTTTCTTTGGACTACGGCCAGATGGGGCAGTTGTTCGCCGAAGGTCTTGCATCGATGATGTTTGACACTAGTGCCTGGGCTACCATTTTTGCGCTCGATGACAGTCTCTCGAAGCTGGTTTCGTTCGGACGGCTCGGTTCTCCCTCAGCCCCCTTTTTCTACGCAGAGGGGTTGGGGATTACGCAAGCTTGTGCTCACCCAGAAAGGGCGAAAGCGCTCATTCGATGGCGCCACTCCCCGGAGGTCATTCGCGAGGAAGTGGAAACTTTGAATCGCCTAGATTTCCCCCGAGTCGACATCGTCGGAGAGGAGTGGTTTTGGAGACTGATGAACAAAGGCATCAATCATGCAGTCTTCGATGAAGTGGTGGCCTCGTGGGACTCCGTTCCGGTTGACTATCCGATTTCGGGACCGGGATTCCTCTCCTGGGGCCGCAGTCTTATGGCGACCATCGCAGATTCCGTAGGTGGGGCCGACCTGTCGCAGGCTATTGAAAAACAGTTCATGAAGCGATGTGATGACCGGCAACCAGGACGTGATTGATGGTACTCAGGGCTGTTATGGATATGGCGGGATTTGTGTCACAGACGACCAGGTCTGCGGGCATTCCCTGGCCAATGTGTCCGCCTTCAATTCCGAGTGCGATGGCCGAGCGTGACGTCATTGAGATGAGGGCGTTATGGTCGGTGAATCCTGCTGCCACCAGAAGTTGCCCAGTTTCGTGTATCGCAAAGGGGTGTGGATTCAAGATGGTGCCTGAATCAGACCCGGCGATGACTTTTTCCGAAATTTTGGCGGCAACTCTAAGCGCTGCCGCTTCAATCGCATCGTGTCGAAGGATTTTTTCCAGTGCTTCAGGTTCGGCCCCCGCTCGCGCGGGGCTATTGGCAAAACGGCTGGTGGCGATGTATGTAGACACGAGGTATGACGACGAATCGGCAACCAGGGAGGCGAGATTATCGTCCAGATAAGAAAAATGCTCAATCGTGTCGACTCCCGCCGCTACACAGTTGACGATTGAGGCATGACTGTGCGCGTGGGAGGCGACCTTGAAGCCTTTGTCGTGCGCGTACGAGGTAACGTCGCGCAGCAACTTGGCTGGCATCTGAATCGCCTCTGGGTTGCTGCCGCTGGTTATTACACCACCGCTAGCGAACAGTTTCAGGAAAGGGTGCTCGATGGGGTCCAGGCTGTCGATGATGGTTCGGTACTCGCTAAGAGTTTCGGCGTGGCGGGCAATGAAGTTCCCATGGCCGGTGGGGCTAGAAATTGCCTGAGCAGCCAAGACACGAGGGCTGTGAGGCGGCGTCAAGACGCCGTTGGCCACCATTCGGGCAAGGTAGCCTGCTGGGGCGCCAAGATCCCTGACGGTGGTGATGCCGGCAGACAGATAGCTTGTTGCGCTGGCGACCAACCTTTTTTCGATCTGGTCAGGGGCCAAGGTTCCAAGAGAGGACACCACGTCCGGAGTGCCGTCGAGAGCCAGGTGAACATGGGCGTCAATCAGGCCCGGGATAGCGACGCCCGACAGTCGGGGCACACCATCGAGCATCGTCGAGTCACTGACCTGCTCGACACGGGTGAAATATCCGTCGTGCCACTCAATCAGCGTTTGTGGCTGAAAGGTAAGCCCCGAACCGACAAGCGCATCAATTACAATCAAGCCGTGGCCGTGTGCCGCGGAGAAGGGTTGGGTCATGACTGGTAATCGTCCCTTATCGCTAGTAGTAGTAGGGGCGGGAGATTTTGGTCGACGCTACCTGCACGCGGTCACAGCAAGCTCCCAGCTTAATTTAGCGGGTTTCGCTGAGAGAAATCCGAGCCGACGAGAAGGGATGGCCAGTGCCTTCCCTGTTCCCAATTCCGAAAGTCTGATTGGGCTTCTCGACATACTCCCCTTGGAGAGTGTTGACGGGGTCATTATTGCCACCCCACCCACTGCTCATCTTGGCGATCTCCGTCTTGCCGTTGAGATGAACCTCCCTGCGCTTGTTGAAAAACCGATTGTCACAGACAGTGAGGGTCTTGAGATGTTGCGCTCGCTCTCTGAGCGGCAGCGTTCTCTGATTGTCCCTGCTCACCTAAGCAGGCATATGGACTCGGTCCGATTCATGCGCAGGATGATCGATGGCGAAAGCCTCGTCATGATTTCCGCATGGCGTTATATTCCTCGGGAGCGGCTAGGTTTGCACGGAGCTGATCACCCGGCGCTGTCCGCCATGATTCATGATTTTGACTTGGTTCGCTCGATCACCAGAGCGTCGGTGTCGTCGCTTCACGTCACCGCCGCGAGATCCTCAACGTCTCTCGCGCATCCGGACACGGTTGTGGCGACAATGCTCCTTGACGATGGCGCACTGGTCACTGTCGGAAATTCTTGGACCCTGCCCAATTCCAGTCGATATGTTGAAGCGACCTTTGAGGCGGTGACGAGGGAGCGAAAATGGGTGTTGACGACGCCATCGAACGGCCTGGTTGTTCGAGACAATGATGGCGATTTTTACCCGGCTTCCGAATTAGGCATCGTGGATGAGGGCTCTTGGGGTGGAGCTTTTGAACGTCAACTCGATTATTTTGCCGGAGTCATCAGCCGCACGGGGGCTTCCGAGGTGACCGTTGAGGACGCCATGTGGAGTATCCAGCTGGCTCTGGATGTAGCCTCCTGGCCTGTCACTAACTAAGACAACTCGGTTGCAATTTCTCGGGCTACTTCTTGTAGCCGCGGGATGTATGAGGTGAGTTCCTCCCATGAGGTAGTGAACACAGGTGCCGTGAGTGACAGCGAAAAACGCACCTCGTGGCTAGATGTCCGAATGGGAACTCCCACACAGTGCACAAAATCTTCGTGTTCTCTGTTGTCTACCGAGTAGCCACGCTCTCTGGTGAGTTCTAGCTCGCGCATGAGGTCGACTGCGTTGGTAATCGTTGACTCCGTGTGTTTGGTGAACTCAACGTCCTTGAGCAGACCATCGAGCACTTTTTTGGGTTGGTGAGCGAGTATCGCTTTTGCAACTGAGGTGCAGTGGAGGGGCGCGCTTCCGCCGATAGAGGAGTACATCCGCACTGTTCCGGCGGACTCAGACTTGTCAATGTAGATTACCTCTGACCCGTCAAAAGCCCCAAGGTGCACAGTGAGCCGGGTTTCCTCAGCCAGTTTACGAAGGTGCGTCGAGGCAATACTACGAATATCCAGGCCTCCCAGATAGTTGGCTCCCATCGAGAAAATCGCTGGCCCTAAACGATAGATGTGCTCGGCGTTGTGCCGCACCATGTCGTTGTCTTCTAGAACGCGGAGGAGTCTGAGCGCCGTGGACTTGTGCACCGCGAGGATTTCGCTGACCTCAGTCAAGGACATTCTCTTTTCGGCAAGGTGGCCAAGGACCACCAAACCTCGATCGAGACTCTGGCTCACGCGGGGCTCCTTTAGCTACCTAGAGTAGCGTGTTTCCGCCCAAGTCCCATCAGGCACTTGCAAAATGCTACGAATGTAGGCTGATGAGGGCATATCTCCGATGTCTTTGTGCGAACTCAGGCTCGCGCAAGCCAGAACTGTCCCGAATCTGGCTGCGCTCCTCGGACTTTGGCCCCGGCGGTGAGAGTGAAGAAACCCCGCAGCGAAGGCATCGCCTGCGCCGATCGGCTCAACCACGTCAACCTCGAGCGAAGGCACAAACGTGCCGTTTTTCCCTCGGAAGACGGTTGCCCCAATTGGTCCCTGTTTGACTACCAGTGTTGCCGGCCGGGGAATGAGATCCCGCACCTGATTAGGGGTGTCGCAGCCCCACAAGGCACCGGCTTCGTCGAGTCCCACAAACGCTGTCTCGCTTAGTAAGGCAAAACGAAGCAAAGTCTCGGCCGGAGCCTTTTCCCAGAGCGTGGGGCGCAGGTTCACATCGAAAGACACCAGTGCTCGCTCGGGCAAAACAGTGAGTGCCTTTTCAGTGAATTCCATCGCGGTGTCAGACAACGCAGCCGTGATTCCCGTCAAGTGCACGAAAGTGGCGGACAGACCGAGAATGGTATCTACATGTTGCGGACCCAGTTTACTTGCGGCCGACCCGCGCCGATAGTAGCGAACTGTGCTGCCATCCCTGCTCGGCTCCTTTACGGCGACTGCCGTGGGGGCGTGGTCATCAACTTCCACGTCTTTCGTGCCTACCCCCTCGGATTCTAGGTACGACAAAATGAAAGAGCCGGCGTGGTCGCTACCGACCCTGCTCACCCAGTCCACCGAATTGCCGAGCCTGCTGAGATAGGTGGCCACGTTAGTCTCTGCACCCGCTGCTGTTAATTGATAGTCGTGCGAGAAGCCCCCGGCCAGTGGCCCGGGCTTTGGAACGAACATCGCCAGCGTTTCCCCCGCACATACAAACTTGCGCTCGGAGGCAGAGGGGAGTGTCACGGTGCCTCGCATTCCATGTCTCGTTGACATCTTCAGTTTGATACTGTATACAAAGAACAACAACATGTGCAACACTCGTTGTGCATGACGCAACACAATTCGAGAGGTCAAAATAATGTTAAGAGGGAAACGTGTACTTAGTGCAGTAGCACTCGGTGCCGCCTCGGCATTGATGCTCGCCGCTTGTGCCGGAAATTCAACCCCAACGGGTGAATCTGGCACAGGCGAAGCGTCGGAAGCCGCAAGCGGCGATCGCAGGCAATTCGAGGGCAGCACACTAAGACTGCTGCTCAAAGAAGGCTACGAGATTGAGGCGATTAACGCCTACTACGGTGAGTTCGAAGAGGCAACAGGAATCAATGTTGAAATCGAAGTCTACGACGAACCTACTGCGCGCCAGAAGCTCGTGCTCGATGCCACTGCTGGCACCGGGACATATGACATCACTTCCGGCTCATTCTGGAACATGCCGGAGTTTGTAAAGGCAGGATGGCTTGAGCCCCTGGACGACTATGTTGCAAACAAAGCCGACGACTGGCTAGTGTTTGAGGACATTCCTACCGGTGCTGTGGAGTCTATGACCATTGAAGGTCAGCTCTACGCCCTTCCCCACACCATTATCGGCGGCATGCTCTTTTACCGCACCGATGTGTTTGAGGAATTGGGTCTCAGCGCCCCTCAGAATACCGACGACATTTTGGCCGCGGCCAAAGTGATCTCGGAGCAACGCCCAGACTTGATTCCTTTCTCGGGTCGCGGAGCTCCGACGTTCGCCTCGCTGGGAACGCTTCTCGGTTGGGCCTACGGTTATGATGCTCTCCTTTTTGATGAGAACAACAATCCACAGGCGACGTCGCCGGAAATGGTTAGCGCCATGGAAGACTTTGTCAGCATGATGAAGGACTACGGCGCAGAGGATGCCGCCACCCTGACCTTCACGCAAGCTGGAGAAAAATTCTCGTCCGGTGCCGCTGCAATGATGTTTGACACCTCCGGGTTCGGCACCATTTTCGAAAGCCCTGAGCAGTCGCAGGTGGCTGGTCAAGTTGGATACTCCCTCCCCGTCGGCCCTGCAGGCAAAAACCTTCAGTGGCTATACAACGAGGGACTCGCCATCACTGCAAACAGCGCTAACAAGGACGCGGCGTGGTTGTTCCTCCAATGGCGTATGGGCCGTGACGTCACCACCAAAGAGCTACTTGAACTGGATCGCACCGACGTTCCTAACCTTGCAGTTCTCGGTGGGGCTGACTACACCGCGTATATGGCAGAAAACAACCTGGAAGACTTCGCTGTCGCTCTCCAGGCAAGCTGGAAGATGACCACTGCTGAGCACTGGCCTTTCTACCCAGAGTTCGCCGCGATAGGTGACACCTTCGCCGGTGAAATGTCTAACGCCATTGCAGGATCCAAGTCAGTAAAGGATGCGCTTGAAGCAGCGCAGGCTGAGTTGACTCGAATCATGCGAGACGCGGGTCATATTCAGTGACCGCAACACTCTTGAGGGGAGGCGCCGTCTTTGACGGCGTCTCCTCTCAGAGGCGGAATGTGTCTGTGTTGGTGGCTGACGGTTTGGTTCAAGCAGTGAGCGCTGACCTCTCGGCTGTCGACGCCACCACTGTTATCGATTTGGACGGCGCCTGGCTTACGCCTGGCTTCATTGATGCTCACTCTCACGCCGACGCGGCCGTGTTAACAGGCGAGCAGATGGAAAACCGGGCTCATTCCGGGGTGACCACGGAAATTGTGGGCCAAGACGGGCTTGGGCTCTCGCACTCGAAAGGCCCTGCAGCCGAGCAGATGACAGAGATTCTAACCCCGGTTGCCGGAGACGTATCAGGCTTACTGGCTGAGAGTGTCGCCGATTATCTTGCCCTGGTCGACGCCGGGGCTTACGCCCGTGCCGCCACACTTTCTCCTCACGGGACCATTCGAGCGGCAGTAATCGGCCGCGACTTGGTCCCAGCAACAGAGACTCAGCTTTTGGCAATGGCCGCTGCTTTTGTTAGCGATATGGAAAGTGGCGCTCTCGGACTTTCCACCGGCCTGAGCTATCCGCCCGCGCTGGCCGCGACGACCGATGAACTTGCATCAATTCTCACGGCTGCGGGGCCAAAGACCCTCTATGTCACCCATCTTCGTAGTTACGGTAAAGACTTTGAAGAGGCTATTGAGGAGGCGATAGAAATTAGTCAGTTAACCGGCTGCCATCTTCATCTCTCGCACTTTCACCTATCCGGGCCCGGAAGAGAGTCTCTTGCCCGCGAGTATTTGTCACGCTTGTCTGAAGTCGCACCGTTGTCGACGCTCGACAGTTACCCTTATCTTCACGCATGCACGTTCCTCACAGCATTGTTACCTGCTCGCCTTCAAGGACTTACCTACGGAGATCTCCAGAATTTATTTCTCCACCGCGGGCCAGCTATGGTCGAAGAGCTTGCTCAAAGCGGGCCGGAGGCGACCATCGCGGTTGGATGGGCGGCACTGATTCTTGCCGGGTTGACTGGACAGCACCGACACTGGAACGGACTGTCATTGCAAGAGGTCTCTTCCATTATTTCGAAAACTCCGGAGGCCGTCGTCCGTGACGTCATCATGACTGAAGAGCGGAGCCCTATGGTTCTCGTTCCGCAAGGCCACGCCTCCAATATCCGTGAGATAGCCCACTCATCGATGCAGGTCGTTGGAAGCGATGGGATCTTTGGTTCGGGCGGCCCCCACCCCCGACTCGCAGGAACTTTTTTTCGCTTCCTGCGATTAGTTATCGATGGCGAAGTTCCCATCACGGTTGAGCAGGCGATTGCAAAAATGACGTCGAGAACAGCTGGTATTTTTGGAATTAAGGCTGGGGCGATCGCGCCCGGATTTCCCGCTGATCTTCTCGTCCTCGATCCGGGGCTTATTCACCGCGGAGACGACGTAGTCGTCTCCCGGCCAGACGCTATTCAGCACGCATTTATTGGTGGCGTACAGACCATAAAACAGGGAATATGGCAGGGGAGAAAGCTTTCTGGAATGGCAGTGAGGGGGAGCTCGTGATCGCAGTTTGCCAGGGATGCGACCGGGAGGTGAAAGACGGCAAAGGGCTCTGTGACGCTTGCGGACAGGTGGCAATCCGCCCGCTCGTGCCGGTTGCCAGCGTGTCCGTTAGAGCTGGTTTGACTCCCATAATTCAGAGCCGTATCCCCGAGCTCCGGGGCACTTGGTTGAAACTCGAATCCGCCGGGGAGACGGGCTCTTTCAAGGACCGAATCATGAGGGTGTTAGTGAGAGAAGCCGTTGAATCCGGTAGCCGGCTGGCCGTGGTTGCATCGTCTGGCAACGCCGCAATTTCTGCTTCTTCTCTCTGTTCTCGGGCAGGTTTGGGCCTTGTCGTCGTCGTGCCAACGACGCTCTCCCCGGTGACGCTTGGATTGCTGTCTCGTTTCCCTATTCTTGTCATCCAATATGGTGCGGGTCCTGCCGAAAGCCATGCGCTGGCTCGAGAGTTGGCCAAAAGTCTTGATGCGCCTAACCTGTCCTCCACCTTCTCTTCCTCGGGTGCAGAATTTGGCTGCCGGACACTCGGACACGAAATTGCCTACCAGCTCCCGGATGTCAACATTGAGACGATTTCCGCATCGATAAGTGTGGGTCCTGTGCTGCTAGGGACGCGCAACGGTCTGCTTGAAGCAGGCAAGCCGCGCGCTGTAATGGTAGCTGGCCAAGCGCTCGGTTGTTCACCGATTGTCAGAGCCTTCGAAACCGAGGCTGCCGCGGTGGTTCCCTGGTCCGAACCTGTTACTACGGCGGCTGCTTCGATAGCCGATACCCTGGCGTCCTATTCAGAGGAGGCGACCTTTTTCCTCGGCGAGTTGAGAGATTCGGGTGGGTTTATGGCCGCGGCAGATGACGACGCTCTGGCAAAAATTCGTCGGCAGCTTCGAGAGGTTGACGGTGTTGATGTGGAGTTGGCCTGTTGCGCGGCGATTTACGCACTTATTCTTTCCGGCAAGGCCGGCGCTCTCGCTACCGCAGTACTGACTGGGTCGGGTCAGAGAGAAACCCTGAAAAACAATGAATCGCTCGAGGCGAATAGGCACCCTGGGGCTCGCACGGCAACGTTGTTGTCAGGTGATATTACCGAGGCAGCGCGAGAGGTACTGGCGTGGCAGAAAAAGTAGCCCTCATCACCGGCGGCCTCAGCGGTATCGGTCTGGAAGTAGCGAAAGCGTTGCAGGATGCTAAGCACGTGTTGCTCGCCGACGTGATTGCTGAGAGCCGACCTCCGCTCGACCCACGGTTCACTTCACTACTACTCGATGTAACTGATGATGCTCAGTGGGGTGAGGTCAGACGGGTGGTTGAAGAATTGGGCCGCTTGGATTACCTGGTTTTTTCGGCGGGTATTGCGCCCATTCTTTCGGTGGCGGATACAACAACTGACACGGCCCGAAATGTAATGAACGTGAATGTCAATTCGATTCTCACTGGGGTTCGGACGCTTTGGGACGTCATAGTGCGTTCGCAAACATCGATTGTCATAGTGGGATCGGTGGCCGGATTGGTTGGACAAAACAAGGCGGCCGCGTACGCGGCTTCGAAAGGCGCGGTAATCTCTCTAACTCGCGCTCTCGCAATAGAACTGGCGCCTCATGGTGTTCGGGTCAACTGTGTCGCCCCCGGCCCAACAGATACAGCCATGATTCGGCGTCACTTTGCTAGTTTGACTAACCCGGATCGGTCACGCCAGGAGTTGGAGCGGCGCATGCCGCTTGGTCGGTTACTGACTGCCGAGGAAATCGCGCACCCAGTTGTCTTCCTTCTCTCACGGCCTGGAGCCTCTGGTATCAACGGAACCACTCTAGTTATTGACGGGGGATTAACGGCAACGTTCGACTACGGTAGCGAATTTGCGGGAGGCGATAATGCGAATTAATACGGTCACAGGCTTAGTTGAGCTCGACGATACTTCCGTCGTCTTGCCCCACGAACACGCGATGATTAATTACGGCCAAATGATAGGAATCGAAAGTGTTGCGGGTCAGGAGACTCAACGCCGTCTTCTTACAATGTTCAAAAAGCTGTCGTCCTGTGGGGTCAGTGTGGTTGTCGATTGCACTCCCCCCGGTTATGGCCGCGATATTGAAATCCTCAGGAACCTCTCGGAGGAGTCTGGGGTGCATATTGTGGCCAGCACCGGAACGTTTTGTGAACAGTGGCACCGTCTTCCCAATTGGGTTTATGAATTGAGCGTCTCTGAGCTCGCTGCCCATTTTGTTCTCGAGTTGGGTGATTTCTGTGGGTCGATCAAAGTCGCCACCAGTCATGGAGTCATGCACCCGACCGAGGAAAAAGCTTTTGAGGCGGCGGTAATTGCTCACCGGGAGACCGGCGCCCCAATTGTCGCTCATACTACGGGTTCCCTCGGCGTCGAACAGGTCGAGTTTTTGACCGTGCGAGGAGTGGATCCCGCAAAGATACTTGTGTCACACGTGTGTGCCGCTGACGAACCGATTGCCTACGCTATCGATATCGCTCGCCGGGGTGCCTTTGTTGGCTTTGACCGTATTGGCCACGCATCGCACCCTGATTCTTACTGGCTTGACTTGATTGAGGAAATTGATCGGGCCGGTCTATTTTCCCAGGTGCTGATTTCTCACGACAGTGTTCAATTCTTTGAAGGCCCCGATGAGATTCGGGGGCATACCTTCAGCGACCCTGCTCACATTTTTACAAGCTTCTCGAGCGCCTGGGAAACCAGACCGCAGTTGGCTGGGCGGTTGAGTGAGCTCCTTACGACAAATGCACACAAATGGCTAACACGATAGGGCGACCCACACAATGAGAATACGTATGTCTTACCTTCTTTCGGCGATGGTGCCGGTCCTTCTGGTTTTTTTTATTGTGCTGGCCTTCCCCTTAGGTTACGTGCTGTATTTGATGTTGCGGGCGGAGTCGTTGCTGGACCCAGAGGGATCTGAGTTTATTGGACTCGGAAATTTTGAGCGCCTAGCCCAAGAGCAACGATTCGTCGATGCACTCGTCAACAGCTTTGTTTTCTCAGCAGTGTCCATGTTGGTCAGTATTCCTCTGGGGATTTTGCTCGCTCTCTATCTGGCTCGCTTGGGCCGATTTGTCAAACTCGTTCGCGCTCTTGTAATCGTTCCCATGGTGCTCGCGCCCCTGGTGGTTGGGGCATTGTTCAGGTTTCTGCTCGATTCCGGGGGATTCATGACATGGATGGCTTCTGGTGTGGGAGTAAACCTCCCTCCGTTGTTATCCGTGCCGTTCGTCTCGCTAGTGACTGTCGCCGCGGTAGACGCTTGGCAGTGGACCCCTCTCGTGGGCATCATTATTTTTGCAGGTATACAGGCGTTGCAGCCCAGTGTTCTCGAAGCAGCCAGGTTAGACGGCGCGAACAAGTTTCAGGAGCTGTGGTTTTTTATTCTTCCCCAACTTCGGCCACTGCTCACGCTAGTGTTTCTCATCCGTTTCATGGATAGCTTCCGCGAGTTTGACAAGGTCTTCATCATGACGTCGGGTGGCCCGGGAACTTCTTCTGAAACGTTGCCGGTGTATCTGTATCGGTTCGCATTTCAGTATCTCGACATGGGTTACGCCGCAGCGGTCGGTTTCGTCATGTTGCTGATTGTGAGCGTCATCAGTGTGGTCATTGTCAGGACATTCAAGGCGACTAAGGGAGTAGCAGAATAATGGACGCTGTAACTAGCAAAAGCAAAATTGGTGTCACGGCGAAGAGGCGCAACAACGCAGGGAAGAAAACACGTTCCGCCCTTTTCGATGTCGTGGTCGGGCTAGTTGTTTTGGCCGCGGCGATTGGGCCAGTGGTAGTCATGGTGAGAATTGCGCTCACCCCGAAAGCAGACATCCGGAACATGCCGATTGAGTGGTTCGCCGGCCTCGACTTTAGCGCCTTTATCTCAGTGCTAAACAGCGAGTTTCCTAAATCGCTATGGAACTCGGCGGTCGTGGCGCTGTTGACTACCGTGATTGTGGTCGCAATGTCAGCTATGGCCGGTCACGCCCTGGCTAGACTCCGAGGCCCAGGTCGCGAGCGCTTTCTTATGGTGGTGCTGGGAACGCGAATGGGTCCTGCGGTCATTTTCGCAATTCCGATCTATCTTCTTGCCGCGCGCGCGGGACTTGTTGACTCGCTCGTTGGGGTCCTGGCCGTTTACCTGATCTACAACCTAGCTTTTGGAATTTGGCTGATGCATGGATTTTTTCTTGACATTGCCCAAGAAATTGAAGAAGCAGCGCTTGTCGACGGTCTCAACGAGTGGGGAGTTTTTGCTCGGGTGAGCCTTCCCATAGCTGCCCCAGGCTTGATTGCTACATCCGTTCTGATCTTCATCATGACCTGGAACGAGTTCTTTTACGCTTTTGTCCTTACCGCGAGAAACTGGGGAACATTTCCGACGACAATCCCCGGATATTTTGGAGCGTTTGAAGTTGAATGGGGCCTAATGTTCGCCGCCAACACGCTGGGGATCATCGTGCCCGTTATCTTCGGCGTGATGGCGCGGCGCTGGCTGGCTCGAGGTTTTGCTGGTGGCATGGTCGACTAACTGTCGCCTGCAAAATCTGCCGGAAGTCGGGTTCCGCTCGGCCGGTAAGAAAGCGACACTATCGAACCTCTTGTTGTGGTCTTGGGTGGCCTGAACGCTGTGCTCTTCGGCCTGGTGGGTGCTGCACTCGTGCTGATTGCTCGTTGTCAGGTTGCCCGCAAGCCTAAGTAGAGTCTGTGGTGTGTGGTGGAGTGCACATTGAGTGCACATTGAGTGCACATCACCATCTCTCACACTCCAACACCAGCTACGCTAAACCTCAGCTGTTTACTGACATCCGCAACGTGAGCCAACACTCTCTAACAGCAGCTAATAGCTAGGCATCGAACTCATAATCCGTCGGTCACGGGTTCAAGTCCCGTCCGCCCTACCGGGTGAAAATTTTGTGGTGCCGATTATGAGTTCACCTATTTTTGGCGATACACCTGGCGCCTGTGACTGATGGTCACGACGAGAATAAGTACTTCTTCATCGGAAATGCTGGCGAGTATCCGGTAGTCCCCGATTCGGTAACGCCAGAACCCACCGTCGCCAGCCAACGGTTTTCCAGAAGTGCGAGGATTCGTGAGGTCCAGGTTCTCGAGGTAGCGCTTGATTCGAGTCGCAACCGGTCGGTCGAGTTCGCTGATCTGTTTACTGACTGCCGGCGTAAAGCGAAGCCGATAGGTCATTGACCAGGGGTATCCCAGTCAAGGTCTTCGATTCGAAGCGGCTCCTCGCCTGAGTCAACGAAGGCTTGCAGGGAGTCTTTCGCGAGGAAATAGTCTTCGCGATCATCGAGAAACTCGTGAATAGCCTCGGTCGCGTAGAAGGTCTTTGTCCGGCCAGTCTTCAGCGCCAGCGCCTCAAGACGTCGTGCTACGTCTTCATCGAGTCGCACGTTGATTTGAGTTTTCGGCATGGGGCCTCCTTTTGCTATACGAGTATATCAAATCCGACTAGTGATGTGCCGGTCTGGTGCCCTGATTTTTCCGGAAACGACCCAGTGGTCGAGTTTTTTGTGCACAGCCGACGTTGTCGGCCGGGCCCATGGCAGTAGGGGACTGGAATGTGGTTGACTCAAACATGCTGAAAACCCTCGCACCGCGTCTTGTTGCCCTTGCTGCTTTTGCTTTCATGCTGGTCATGAATGTCTTGGCCACAACCCTTCCCCTGAATGGTCAGGCCACTAACGAGATCTCTGACCGATACGACACTCTGTTTGCGCCGATTGGCTTCACCTTTGCTATCTGGGGTGTGATCTATCTCCTGCTCGGTGTTTATACGGTGGTGCAGCTGGTGGCCGACAATGCGGTGATTCGGGCAATCACCCCCTGGTTTATTGCCAGCAGTGTGCTCAACGGGGCGTGGATTGTTGCCTGGCACTACGAAGTGCTCTGGGGCGCTGCAGTGATTATTGCCGCTCTGTTGTGGACGTTGATTCAAATCAACAAGGAAACAACCGCCACTCGGACAACTCTCGGAAGCACTGTCGCTATCCGTATTCCCTTCGCCGTCTACTTCGGCTGGGTCACGGTGGCAACGGTGGCAAACATCTCTGCCCTGCTGGTCCAATGGGGGCTGGGCGATGGCTTCTGGCTTTCTGCAGAAACGTGGACCATCGTGGTGTTAGTAGTTGCAGTGGCGATTGGTTCGGTCACTGCTCTGGTGAATTCATCGCCGAGCTATGCGCTGGTTCTGGTCTGGGCGTTCTGGGGAATCCTGTCCCGGCATGTTTCCCCCGCTGAGTGGAATAGCGAATTTCCGTCGGTCATTCTTGCCACCCAGATTCTTCTGCCAGCACTCGCCCTTGTTGCGGTAATTGCTCTCGTTCGGTGGGTGCGCCAGCCTGTCCTGCCCTTAGTGACTGCGCGCCTGGGGGCATAACTCGTTCCGAACCGCTCGGGCACGAGCGCGTACCACCGCGCTATTTCGCTCTAGAGGCTGAACTTCCCGTTCCACTACTACGGCGATGCGTGGCGTTATCCCCTCAGTGGATTAGCTCTGCCGGTAAACGGCCTTCCGGTGGCCTAGTGCGACGACGACAACGAGAAGAATGTCGTCCTCAATGACATAGAGGATGCGATAGTCGCCAACTCTCACGCGGTAACCCGGGCGACCCGTCAGCCGTCTGGCGCCTGGTGGTCTGGGGTCGTGGGCGAGAAGGGCGATCGCTCCGCGAATTCGGGCGGCCACTGCGACTTCGAGCGAACGGAGCGCTTTTGCGGCGCTTGGCTTGAGGTCGACCCGGTACGTCATGCCCAGCCGAGATCGGCTTTGACGTCTTCCCAAGGGATATTGGGTCCTTCTTCCAGCATGGCCTTGTCAAACGCGGCGATGTCGTCCTGGTCTTCGATCGCGTCAAGCATCGCCTCGTACTGAGCCGGACTGATTACTACCGCGGCGAGAGATCCTCGCCGCTCGATGAACACGGGCTCCTGTGAAGCCTGGTCAATGACCTCGGAGAAAAGCTCTCGGGCTCGGGCTGCGCTGTAGTGAGACATGAATGTAATGTACATCTAATTTATGTTGATGTACAAGACTTCTTCGGCAAGTTTCGGCTATGCCCGACCTAAAACCTGGGCTGGTGGACAGTCGAAGGGATCCCTGGCCGCTAGCCCGACACGGTTCAAATAGGCGATGACGATTCCGTAGGACTGGAACAAGCCGGTTTCTGTGTAGGAAATCTTCTTTTCCGCGCAGAACTGGCGAACCAGTTTTGCGGCCCTGGCCAGTTTGGGCCTGGCCATGCTGGGGAAGAGGTGGTGTTCGATTTGGTAGTTGAGACCGCCCATGAAGTGGTCCATGAACAGCCCGCCGCGAATGTTGCGGCTGGTCAGCACCTGGCGACGCAGGAAGTCCACCTTTATGCCGGCCGCAATTTGTGGCATGCCTTTGTGGTTTGGCGCAAACGATGCGCCCATGTAAACGCCAAAGAGGGCCATGTGGATGACGAGGAAGACGGCTGCGATATACCAGGGCATCAGCGCAACGAGAATGATGGGGTAACCAATGTTCCTGGCCAAGAGCAGAGTGATTTCCGTGCCGCGGTGGTTGAGTGGCTCCTTGGAGAACACTCGCCTAAATGCCTGAACGTGAAGGTTGAGACCCTCGAGGGTCAAGATTGGGAAGAACAACCAACCCTGACGCTTCACGAACGCGTTCGTGAAGCCAGTGGTCTTGGCTGCCGCTTCTTCCTGGAACATGATGAAGTCGGATGCAATGTCGGGGTCTTTGCCCACGGTGTTGGGGTTCGCGTGATGTCTGGTGTGTTTGCCCATCCACCAGGAGTAGCTGATGCCAACGACGGCGTTTGCCAGAATGCGAGCAGTGCGATCGTTCGTGGTTCCAGAGGCGAACACCTGGCGGTGGGCGGCCTCATGGGTGACAAAGGAGAACTGGGTCATGATGATCGCCATCACGGGTGCCAGCGCTAACTGGGCCCAGGAATCACCAATGAAGAACATGGCAGCCAACAGGGACAGCAGCGACACCGAGAGAACCACAATCAAGGTGATGTAGTAGCCCACTGAGCGGGAGAGAAGCCCACGGTCTTTGATCTGCGCGAGAAGCTCCGCGAACTCTGAGGTGTAGGCGTGGGGCCGGGGGAGGCTGTGGTCAAGGACTGCTTGCGACATGGTTCCTGCGTTCGCTCGATGCTGACTTCTCAGCCGATGAGGAACCAAAGAACGACCCCTAGATGTCCCCAGGGTAACAGCGCAATCCTGTCTTTCCCTGAACACGCGGAGACCATGAGGGAAGTTATTCACCTGCGCTAGATATATACTCTGTATATACATACCGAGTGAGGCCACACTGATGGACATGACCACAAGCAAACTGTTTCGAACAGGCGGCAGCGTTGCGCTTCGCATCCCTGCGGGCTGGTTGGATCCGAACACCCCGGTCACCCTCGTTCGAGACGAGCGCACCGGCAGGGTGTATCTCAACCAGAGCGATCCGCTGGATACCCAGGATTTCTTTGACTTCATGCAGGGGCAGGAATACCGGCCAGACGCTGGCTTTGATGAACTCGCTGTGCGTTCTGACCCACCGCGAACATCGGCGTTGGATGAGGGGCTCTAGTGTTTCTGCTCGATACCGATATGTGTAGCGAGGCCGTGATGGGCAACCCGAGTGTCCTCGAGCGACTGGGTGCACTTGACCGCGATGCGTGGGCAATCAGTTCCCTCGTCTACGCCGAGCTTCAGTTCGGTTTGGAGAAGGGCAAACTCACCCCGCGTTCCCATACGGCGCTCGAGAAGTTTCTGCTGGCCGCGCCCTTGGCCTCCTTTAATCGGGGTGCTGCGAAGGAGGCGGCTATGGTGCGGTTCGAACTCGAAGAGCAGGGCCGCCCCTC
This sequence comes from Pontimonas sp., assembly GCA_044341675.1. Classification (GTDB taxonomy): domain Bacteria; phylum Actinomycetota; class Actinomycetes; order Actinomycetales; family Microbacteriaceae; genus Pontimonas. The sequence continues at coordinate 12,154 of JBIIRH010000009.1, read as the reverse complement.
CGGGGCGGTGGACCAAATGATTGCCGGTCACGCGCGCCGTCTTCGCGCAACTTTGGTCACGGGAAACACTGCTCACTTCCGCAACGTGCAGGGGCTGGCCCTCGAAAACTGGCGCGACGGCCACAGCTAGAAACGACTGGAGTTTTTTCGGCTCGCCGCCGCCGGATTGCTCTTGCGAGCGGGTACCGTAGGGCTCACCCCAGAGGAGAATCCACAATGACGAGTGCGGTAGAAGCCCTTGCGGTATTCCGCGAGCGACGGAACCTTGCGGCGCTAGCGCCGCAAGGCCCACTTGCTCTGACGAACACCCAGTGGGTCGATACCGAACAGACAATCTGGGGTGTCCCAGGATCCTGGGCACCCAGAACCGATGGTGGTTCTGGCCTTGTCATTAGCGCCGCAGCAGAAGATCAGATCCATGTCGACGGCGCGCTGGTCGATGGTTCTGTGATCGTCCGCGGAAAAGACGATGATTCCCCCTCGACGGTTGTCTTCAGCGAGAGCGTGAGTGGTCATGTCATTGCTGGCGAGGGCGGATACGCTTTGCGCGTCTGGGACACCCAGTCGGAGGGGATTCAGAAGTTTGGGACTATCGACGCTTTTGACTACAACGAAGCATGGGTCATCACCGGGTCCTGGACCGAGATTCCCGGCGGCAAGAGTGTGGGCTTCGAACACCTCAAGGACGAGGGCGTAGCCAGGGACGAGGTTATTCCCGGTGAGATCCGGTTCGAACACGAGGGCACCGAATACTCGATCGCCGCGTTCAAAGCAGGCCGAGCACTTCAACTGGTTTTTTCCGATGCCACTAATGGGAACTCGACCTACAGTGTTGGCCGTTTCTTGTTCTTGGCCCCGAATCCGGATGGCACCATCACTCTCGACTTCAACTACGCGATACTTCCTCCCTGCGCATTCAGCTATGCGTTTAATTGCCCGCTTCCCCCAGCCCAGAACCGTTTTCCCTTCGCCATTGAGGCAGGAGAGAAAAACGTCATGGCCAAGGATGGCTCGCTGCTGCACGGCTAGGAAGGCGCTTGCTCCGAAGCGCCATTTGTTTTTTCAGCAACACCCGGGTCATACTGGGGTCAGGCGAAAGCCATGACGTCATAGTCACTCACGCATTCCGCGGTCGATGGGGAAGTCGAACCAACGGAATGGGAGAAGACGATGTCCACGCACGTGACCCGCGGGGTGCTCTTTGTGCACTCTGCTCCGCGCGCTCTCTGCCCTCATCTTGAGTGGGCTGCGGGCAAGGCGCTGGGTCACGCTCTGAGCTTCTCCTGGGTCGAGCAACCTGTATTGCCTGGCACGCTTCGCGCTGAATACGAGTGGGAGGGGCCAGTGGGCTCGGGCGCGGCTCTTGCGAGCGCGCTGCGCGGCTGGGAACATCTGCGCTTCGAGGTGACAGAAGAGGCATCACCAGGCGTTGACGGTGGCCGATTTATGCACACGCCTGAACTCGGTGTCTTCTATTCCCATATGGACGCACTCGGGAACACGGTTGTTCCCGAGGACCGCATCATCTATGCCCTGGAGGTCGCAGCGGGTGACCCTGAAGAGATCAGTCGTGAACTTCGCTTAGCGCTGGGCCGGGCGTGGGACGAAGAGTTGGAGCCTTTCCGGCATGCCGGCGATCAGACCCCTGTCGTCTGGTTTCACCGCGTGGGATAGCTGGCAGGAAGCATCACTTCGCTTCGGATTCCTGCGGTCCTCCTGGATTGGAGACTGAGCGCAGAGAGCACCGTGGAAATGGCCGTAATGACCGCTAGCGCGGCAATCGGAGCCCATAACCGGGCGCCCTCGGCACCTGCGAAACCAGCAATCAGCGCTTCGATGGACCACCCCAGTGGGGTGAGCCCAGAGATTGCTTGGTAGAAGCTTGGCAAGATCTCCAGCGGAATCAGGTTCCCGAGGCTCACAATCTGGATGACGAATGCACCCAGAGATAGCGGCGCTAACCATCGGGGATTCCAAGCCCAGATGGCGAAGTGCAGAGTTGCAAAGGCCAGTGCTGTGAGCGCCACAAGAGGTGCCGTGATCACTACGCTCGCCCACGAGACGCTCCCCAGGGTGTGAATCATGAGCGTGACAATTGCCGTCCATGCCAGCACAACACCAAGAATCGGCCGAACTGCGCGACTGAGCAGGGTTGAGGTCTTCGCGCTGCTGCCCAGCACGCGGGATGAGTAGGAGGGCAACACAAGGAAGTAGAGAAGCGCTACCAGCCACATTCCCACCGGAGCCAACACGCTAGAGAACGTTTCCTGGAGGGACACATCTCCCGATCGGTCTTGGCTCGTGAAGGTAACCGGGCTGGTGAGCACGGTTGATGTTTCGTCATCGGCGGTGGCGAAGGCGTTATCCCCTAGTTCTGTGGCGCCCTCGGCAAGCCCGTCGGCGAACTCCCGCGAACCATCGGAAAGTGTCTCGGTGCCCTCGGCAAGAGCGCTGAGGCCATCGCGAATATCTCCAGAGCCAGCCTCTAAATCGACACTCGAATCAGCCAGGGCATCAGCGCCCTTATCGAGAGCAACAATCCCGTTGCTCACTCCGGGGATTGCCACTGCTAAAGCGTCGATGAGCGTGTTTAGCGTCGGTTGGGCAGGATTGCCGGTGAGTGCACCACTGTCCTTGATTGCCGAGAGACCTGTGGAGATTTGGCTGAGTTGAGAAGTGCTAGCACTGAGTGCATCCAGGCCATCGGAGAGGCCCCGGGTTCCGGCAGCAAATTCGCCAAGACCATCGTCAAAATCTTCATAGCCTGAGGCGAGCTCGCTCATTCCATCGGACACACCTTCTACTCCTGAGGCCAACTCGTCGGCGGCATCGGCGGTTTCTTGGAAGCCATCGGAGATATCGACAATGGCCGCGAACAAGCCGTCCATGATTCCGGAGCCAAACTCGTCGCTGACGCCGGCAGCGAGAGCCGCACCAACCTGGTCGGAGAGCACGCCTGCGAGGTAACTCCTGGAGGAATCAGTGATGATCGTGAAAGTCGCTTGCTGGGGGTCCTCGCTATCCAGCGTGGTGACGGCCAGAGAGAAGTCTTTGGGGATTTCAACGATGGCGTAGACGTCCCCGGAGGCGAGAAGAGCCCGCGCCTGTTCTGAGTTTGTCACCAGCCAGTCCACGGCAAAATCCTCGCTGGTGACCAGCTCGGTCACCAGCGGTTTGCTCGCGAAGATGATGGTTTCTTCGCCATTGTCATCGGTTTCTCTAATTAGCTCGTCGTTGTTCACAAGAGCTACAGGAACCCGTTCCAGGCCGTTTCCTGCTGATGACAAGGCGCCAAGCAGCCCGCCAATGATGATCACGGGGGTCACAATGGCGACGAGAATCCAGAGTGCTACAGCGGAGATGTTTTTCACAGTGTCAGCGCTCCTGAGTGAGCGGCCGCCAGGTCGGTGACAGTTGTCGGTGTCGCAATCGACGCCAATGCTCGCGCTGGAGGGAGGCTAAACAGGGCCACTGTCTGCTCCGGGGAGGCAAAAGTCTCTAATGCTCGCCACCACAGCCCGCGGTCCTCGGCATCGGTGAGCGGTTCAGCGGGCGAGACAAGACAGACGGGAGAAGCATCCGCCACAGCGATTGCCGCCCACACCAGAACACGCTGCTCGGGGGAGAGCAATCCGGGGAGTGAGTCCTCAGAAATTGTCTTCCCTGGGAACTGCTCGGCCCCGAGGTTGTTAATCCTGGTGATGGTTTCTGATACTCGAGCCTTGCGCTCCCGTGGCGTGAGACTTCCCAGGGTCCCCGACCAGCGCATTCTCTCGTCAAGAGCCACGCCGACGGGGGTGAGTGCATCTGTGTCCTGGGGGCTCCAGACGGAAACTTTTGCGTGAGCTCGACGCGCTTCGCTGGGGAAAGGGTGCCCACCAACGTGAAGGGAGCCAGACACGGGCATCATCGCGCCGGCGAGCGTTGCTGCCAGCAGCCGCGTGGTGGTGGGTTCGCCCACGACATCAAGGCGGTCGCCCGCTTTCCACTGGAAACTAATCGGCTCAGATCTGTGACTGTCATCGCCTAGCACCAGGTAGTTGGCGTGGACCATGAGGTGAGACGTGGTCCCCGCCCACTCGACGTCGTGAATGTGCGCGATGAGCGCTTCACCCTCAACGTCTGCGTGTGGCACCCGACGGTCTATAGACCGCGGGAGCCACCAAGCAGCATTTTTGAACAGCGCCATCAAGGCTGGCACCAACGTCATGCGCACGATAAATGCGTCGAAGGCGATGCCAATTGCGAGTCCGAGTGCAATCGGCTTGAGTGTCGCGGAGCCCTCTGGGACGAAGGCTGCGAAGACGAAGAACATAATCAGCGCCGCCGACGTCACCACCCGCGCACCCTGGGAATAACCCTCTTCGATGGCGAAGCGCCAATCGCCCGTTTTGACGTGTTGCTCTCTCATTCCCGAGACCAAGAACACCTCGTAGTCCATCGCAAGGCCAAAGAGCACGGCCATCAGAAGGATGGGCATGAAACTGAGGACGGGTCCCGGGGTGACGTGGAGCAGGTCAGCGAACCATCCCCACTGGAAGATGGCAACCACTACTCCAAAGGCCGCGGTCACGGAGAGCACAAACCCCAACGCTGCTTTTATCGGAACAACGATTGAGCGGAAGACCGCCAGCAGCAAGATGATGGAAAGCCCCACGACCACAAGTCCAAAGGGGATTAAGGCGTCTTGAATTCGCTGGGATATGTCCACCCCAATCGCTGTGACACCGGTAATCGCAAGGGGGGTTCCGTAGGACTCCTCCCACCCGGGGGTGCGCTCGCGCAACTCGCCCACAAGATTCTTGGTTTCTAGAGAATCGGGGGCAAACTCTGAAACCACCTGAATGATGCCGGTGTCGAGGCCGGGGGAGGGGAAGCCTTGGCTCACATAGGCCACGCCTGGGACCACCTCGAGTTCTGCGCGCAGAAAGTCCAGGTCCTCCATCAAGTCGTCGCTGCCTGTGAGGTCAACTGCCACCAAAAGAGGGCCGTTATATCCAGGGCCGAAACCCTCGCTGATCAAGTCATACGCTTTGCGTTGCGTGGAATCGGCTGGTTCTTGCCCACCACCGGGAAGATTCAGGTCGAGGGACAGAGCCGGGAGCGCAATCATTCCGAGCCCCAGAATCGAAACGATGCTCACCACAAGCGGATACTTCATCACCATGCGCACCCAGCGTCTGCCCATGCTGGGCTTCTCAGCTGATGCGGTGGCTAATACGAAGGCTTTCGAGCCAGCTTTGGGTCGCAGTTTCTCGCCCATCAAGCCCATGAGTGCTGGCAGCAGAGTAATCGCCGCGACAATCGCAATGGCGACCGCCATGGCTGCTGAGGCGCCCATCACGCTGAGGAAAGGAATTCCGACGACGAAGAGGCCGAGCAGGGCGATGATTACCGTGAGGCCCGCGAACACGACGGCGTTGCCGGCTGTTCCGACTGCTGTGGCAGCGGATTCCAGGGCGCCCTGGCCTCTAGCTAGCTGGTCACGGTGGCGAGAGAGGATAAAGAGCGAGTAATCGATTCCCACGGCCAATCCGAGCATCACCGCCAACAACGGGGCAGAGCTTGAGACAGTGACCCCCAGAGTCATGAGGAAGATGATGCCGACCACTATTCCGACGCCGACAACAGCGCTGGCAAGAGGCATCCACGCCGGGCGGAACGATCGGAACGTGATGATGAGCACCATGCCGGCAAAGATCACGCCGAAGAGTTCTGCAATCGTGAGGCCGGGGGTTTGGTCTTGGAAAATGCCGCCGCCAAATTCCACGATAAGCCCAGATCCCGCCAGAATCTCTCGAGTTTCCAGGAGTTCGTCGAGCATCTCATCGGTGACTTCGGGCTGGCTTATGGCAAATCTGATTTGGATGAAGCCGTAGCGACCATCGTCGCTGAGCGCCCTGCCCGCAAACTCGTCGAAGGGACTCACCGCATCGTCTACTCCGCTGCTGCGCGACAGCGTTCGCGTCATCTCTTCGATCAGAGCGGTGTTCTCCGCGGTGTCGAGGCGGTCGCCCTCAGGTGCAACAAGAACAGCCTGCGCACTGGCACCAGCAAAGGTCGGGAACACCGCATTCAGGCGGTTGAAAGCGGTCTGCGACTCACTGCCGGGGATGCGGAAGTCCTCGTCAGTTTGACCTCCGAAGCCCACACCAACCCCGAGGAGCGCGACCATGGCAACCACCCACAGTGCGAGCACACGGCCGGCATTCTGGTAGCTCGCCTTTCCCAGGCGGTAGAGAAACGTGGCCACTAGATCAGCCCTGGACGAAGAAGTCTCGAATGGGTGCCAGAGAGGGCGGCTTGATTAGCCACCGCTGTCATTTGCACTGAGCACACTAGACACAGTTTAGATAGTCAGGTGCAACGCTTCCTGTGAACCAGGGAGCCAGCGGAGGGCTTAGACGCTGCGGAACGCGACCACGGCGTTGTGACCGCCAAAGCCGAAGGAGTTACTAATGGCCAACTGAGGGCCTGATCCGAGGTCTCTGGGGGATGTCACGACGTCCAAGGGAATCTGCTCGTCCTGGTTCTCCAAGTTGATGGTCGGTGGAGCGGTCCTTTCATAGACCGCGAGGACCGCAAACACTGCTTCCAGAGCGCCCGTGCCACCAAGAAGGTGGCCGGTGGCTGCCTTGGTGGCTGAGACAGGAATAGAGGATGTTCTCTCCCCAAACACTGCTTTGAGCGCTGCGTATTCAGCAATATCGCCTACCGGTGTTGAGGTGGCGTGAGCATTGATGTGGGTGACATCCTCGGGGGTTGCACCGGCTTGCTTGAGAGCTGCCATGACAGCGCGTGAAGCGCCGAGCCCCTCGGGGTCTGGAGCTGTGATGTGGAACGAATCGCTCGTCACACCGCTACCGGCAAGCTCAGCGTAGATGCGCGCTCCGCGCGCCTCGGCGTGCTCTTTGGTTTCGAGAACCAGAGTGGCGGCTCCCTCGCCAAGGACAAACCCGTCGCGATCAACGTCATAGGGCCTCGATGCGCGGGCGGGCTCGTCATTTCTGCGTGACAGTGCCTGCATGGCAGCAAAAGAAGCAATGGGCATGGGGTGAATCACTGCTTCGGTTCCCCCCGCAACGACAATGTCGGCAAGACCCAATTGGAGGTGCTCGTATGCGTTGGCAATGGATTCAGTGCCTGAGGCGCAGGCCGAGACGACAGTTCGGGCTCCACCCCTGGCCCCAAGACCCATGCTGACCGCGGCAGCGGCCGCGTTTGGCATCAGCATGGGGATGGTCATGGGCAAAACTCGACGGGGACCTTTTTCGCGAAGCGTGTCCCAACCATCGAGCAGAGTCCACAAGCCACCAATGCCGGTGGCATAGTCCACCAGGATTCGCTCGGGCGCCACGTCGGGAGAGCCGGCATCGGCCCACGCTTCCCTGGCGGAAATCAGAGCAAGCTGAGCGGAAGGATCGAGACGTTTAAACTCTTGACGCTCAAGAACAGTCTCGGGGCGCACCTTGGCCTGGCCGGCAAAGGTGACCGGCAGGTCATAGGTCTGCACCCAGTCGTAGTCGAGGGTGCTCACACCGGACTCGCCCGCCAGCAGTGCCTTCCAGGTGGATGCTACGTCACCGCCAAGCGGTGACGTAGCTCCAATGCCTGTGACAACGACGGTAGTCATCGATGTGTTCCCCCAAGGGGGTCTTTAGCCCTGCGCCTTGGTGATGAAGGAGACGGCCTCGCCGACGGTGGTCAAGTTCTTGACCTCGTCGTCTGGAATCTTCACGTCAAACTTCTCTTCTGCGTTGACGACAATGGTCATCATTGAGATGGAGTCAATGTCGAGATCGTCGGTGAAGGACTTCTCCAGTGTCACCTGATCAGGAGAAATGCCTGTCTCGTCATTGATCAGCTCGGCGAGTCCAGCCAAAACTTCCTCAGTTGTGTGTGCCATGGGTTCCTCTTCCTTGTGTGTTGCGGGACGGCTCCAATCTTAGAGCCCGGGGTGTCATATCTAGGGGAGTCGGACGACCTGTGCGCCGAAGACTAATCCGGCGCCAAATCCAATCTGCAGCGCGTATCCGCCAGAGGCCTCGGGGTGCTCTTCCAACAGGCGGTGCATTGCCAAGGGAATTGATGCGGCCGAGGTATTCCCGGTGGTTTGGATATCCCGGGCAATCAAGACCGACTCAGGCAGGCCCAACTGCTTGGCAAACTCGTCAATAATGCGCATGTTGGCCTGGTGGGGCACAAAGGCCGTGAGTTCTTCGGCCGAAATGCCGGAGACTTCCAGCGCTTCCTGCGCGACTTTCGCCATTTCCCACACTGCCCAGCGGAAGACCGCTTGACCGTCCTGTCGCAGCGTGGGGAATTCCCTCTCTGGGTCATCGAAGGCTTCTTTGAGAGTGTGGTCCATCCCTACCGCGTCCCACTTGGATCCATCTGAACCCCAGACTGTGGGTCCGATTCCCGCCGAATCGCTGGGGCCCACGACGGCTGCGCCGGCACCATCGCCCAAGAGGAACGAGATACTGCGGTCGGTGGGCTTGGCGAAGTCACTGAGTTTTTCAGCTCCAACGACCAGGACATACTGCGCAACTCCGGCGCGAATGAGTGCATCGGCTTGGGCAATGCCATAGGTGTAGCCGGCACACGCAGCGGAGATGTCATAGGCGGCCGCCGGTGTGGCACCCACTCGATCAGCTAGTAGCGCAGCCAGAGAAGGTGTCTGGACCGAGTTAGAAATAGTGGCAACGATGACCGCGCCAATGTCGGTGGGCTTGATGCCAGCCTTCGCGATTGCTTCCTTGCCAGCGCGCTCGGCCAAATCAATTGCGCCCTCTGCTGGGCTGGAACGGCGACGCTCGATGATGCCGGTGCGCTGGCGAATCCATTCGTCAGAGGAATCAATGGGGCCGGCTAAGTCATCGTTGGAGACCACCAAGTCACCCCTAGCGGCACCCAGGGACATAATCTGGGTTCCCGCAGGGCCGTGGGACTGACGGAGTTCACTCATGCGCCGGTAACCAGGTCCAGTGCTGAGGCAATATCTTCCGGTGAGTTAATCGCCACGGTCGGCACCCCTTTCAGCCCCCGTTTGGCTAGACCTGTGAGTGCACCAGCCGGAGCTAACTCCATCATGCCGGTGATTGCGTTGCTGGCAAACGAGTCCATGCAGGAATCCCAGCGCACAGGCCTTGCGACCTGGTCCACGAGATAGGAGACATAGGTGGCTCCCGAAGACACCAGAGAGCCATCACGATTTGTGTAGAGCGGATACTGGGGCTCACCGGGAGTGGTCTCCGCGGTTGCAGCTGCTAGGGATGCCACCGCGGAGGACATGTAGGGGGTGTGGAAGGCCCCGGCAACGCTCAGGGGAACAACTCGGGTGCCAGCAGGCGGTGCTTCAGCAAAACGCGCGAGAGCCTCTTTGGCGCCAGCGATTACCGTTTGCCCTCCGCCATTGAAGTTCGCGGCGAAAAGTCCGTGGTGGCTAAGCGCCTGTTCTAAGTCCTCTGGCTCTCCACCAAGCACCGCGCTCATGCCGGTGGGCTCCAGGGCAGATGCTTCTGCCATCGCGCGTCCGCGCAACGCCACGAGCCGAAGAGCATCCTCGTCGCTCAGAACACCCGCAAGCGCGGCTGCGGTGAATTCTCCGACGGAGTGCCCGGCCATCTGAAGAGATGTGGCAGGGGGAAGTGCTGCGAGCAGCGCCCTCCCGGTCATGATGCCAGCGGCAACAATCAGTGGCTGTGCAATCGCTGTGTCAGTAATGGTCTCAAGGTCACTGGTCGTGCCATGCGTGACCAGGTCAACACCGATAGCCTCTGACCAGCTACCCAGTTGGTCCCGGTAGTCGGGGTGATCAAGCCACGGCTCCAGAAAGCCTGGCTTTTGAGAGCCTTGACCAGGCGCAGCGATGACAAACATAGATTCCAGTTTCTAGTGGGCTCAGGGGAAAACCTTGGTGCGACCCGGCCTACAACTCCGGTAAATCGCTGTAGGCAACCTACAGTGATTTACCCGGGGCTGGCGATGGGGTGTTGGGCTCGCTCATCGCACCCAGAATGATGGCCAGGTGCAGGGTCAGCGCATCGCGCGGTGCACCCGGGTCCCAATCGAGCACTTCGGAGACCTTCTTCAGGCGATAGCGGACTGTGTTGGGGTGCACGAACAATTCGCGAGCGGTGGCCTCGAGCGAGTGTCCCGTCTCGAAGTATGTCCACACGGTCCCCAGCAGATCTAGTGGGTGATCGCGCAGGGGCTCATAAATGCTGGCAATTAACTTTCGCCTGGCTAACGGGTCTCCGGCGAGTGCTCGCTCTGGCAACAAGTCATCGGCCGCCAAGGGGCGGCCCGCGTTGCGCCAACTTTTCGCCACTGAAAACCCAGCGAGAGCGGCCTTGGCGCTCTTCACGGCATCAACCACAGTGGGAACGGTGGGCCCGATCACGAAGTGGCCTGGGCCAAAGCTCTCATCGAGCGCTTGGGCAATCGCGACAAAACTGTGGTGCTCGCGCGGGGCATGGTTGTCATCGTCGAGTCGTCGTCCAATGACCACCACCAGCCGATTGCCTTGAACGCCGACCAATACGTCGGCGTTGTGGTGTCGAGCGGTGCGCCTGATCTGATCGACGTCCACCATGCGAGGGCTAGTTCCCACCAGCACGGACACTTCCCCGTGACCCGTCCAGCCAAGGGCCGCAATGCGGGAGGGGAGCTCTTGGTCATATTCGCCGCTCAGGATCGAATCGACGACAAGCGCTTCGAGCCTCGCATCCCACAGCCCCCGCGCTTCCGCGGCCCTGGCATAGACATCGGCGGCCCCAAAGGCAATCTCACGGGAATAGAGAAGTATCGCTTCGCGCAGATCCTCCGGAGCTTCGCGAAGGTGATCTTCGACGACTTCGACCGTGACTTTAATCAGCTGAAGGGTCTGTTGAAGGCTGACCGAGCGTAGGAGTTCTCTCGGTGCGACACCGAACACATCGGAGGCTATCCACGGGGTAGACGCGGGGTTTTCATACCAACTGATAAACGAGCTAATGCCGGTCTGGGCAACCAGGCCCACAGCTGAGCGACGCCCAGGGGGCATATCCCGATACCAGGGGAGTGTGGCGTCAAGCCTCGCGAGAGTGGCTGTTGCCATGTCGCCCGACACATTGCGCAGCCATGACAGTGTTTGCTTTTTCGTCATGGACTGGCTCATGGGATTCCTCGAATCGTTCGCGGCCAGCTGGACTAGGCGTCGCCGCCGGTAGCCCCGCTTGTTCCCGCATTCACATCGTGGAGCCGGTACTTCTCAATAGCCGCCTGGTGTGATCCAGCGGGCACGAGACCTTCCTTGGCCAACTGCTGCAACACCCGAACAACAACCGCGGGGCCATCGATGGCGAAGTGGCGTCTCGCAGCGGCTCTCGTGTCACTAAAGCCGAAGCCATCGGCACCAAGAGTGAGGTAGGTGCCTGGCACGAACTCGCGAATCTGGTCCTGGACTGCGTGAGTGAAGTCGCTGACAGCGACAAATGGCCCAGGTGCACCTTGGAGTTTCTGGGTGACGTAGGGGACCTGCGCGGGCTGGTCGGGGTGCAAGAAGTTGTGACGCTCGGCGGCGACGCCGTCCTTGCGTAACTCGTTCCACGAGGTCACAGACCACACATCCGCGTTGACGCCCCAGTCTGCACTGAGCAGTTCCTGGGCCTCCAGCGCCCACGGCACTCCCACACCCGAGGCGAGGATGGACGCGCGAGGGCCACTCTGGCTTGCCGCTGGCTTCAGAAGATAGAGACCCTTCAGCAGGCCGTCAACATCCAGGTTTGCTGGTTCTTCCGGCTGAACCATCGGCTCGTTGTAGATGGTCAAGTAATACATGACGTTGGGGTCAGGGTGAGAACCGCCATACATGCGCTCGAGTCCGGCCTTCATGATGTGGGCGATCTCATAGGCGTAGGCGGGGTCATACGTGATGACTGCGTGGTTGGTGGATGCCAACAGAGGCGAGTGACCATCAGCGTGCTGAAGGCCTTCACCGGTCAGGGTGGTGCGACCTGCGGTCGCACCCATGATGAAGCCCCTGGCCATCTGGTCACCAGCAGCCCACATGGCATCGCCGGTGCGCTGGAAACCAAACATCGAATAGAAGACATAAATCGGAACCATAGGTTCGCCGAGAGTGGCATAGCTGGTGCCGACCGCCGTGAAG
>JBIIRH010000057.1:0-4608 GCA_044341675.1 Pontimonas sp. | reverse complement strand
ACCAGCGCCACGTGCGCTGGCAAGCGGGATTGGTCAAAAGACGGCGGATACTGCTTCGTCCAATCAACGGGCACGAATGAGGACTCGGTCACGATGCCACCTCGGCTCCTGATCGATCCAAATGCACAAGTGATTTCACGTGACGCTCGAGGTGATACTGCGTGTGGGCAGCAATGAGGCCGGAGGCCTCCTGTTTGTTCTTCGTGGCGGCTGACTCCACTGCCGGCCAGTTCCCCTCGAGCAGTGCGGCGAGAACCTCTTTCGTGCCACTTGCAAGCCTGGGTGACCCCGCTGGGGCGACCTCGTCGGAGACGATGCCCCCCAAAGAGACCACAAAGGCCCGGTGATCACCGGGCTGCCCTGTCACAGCGCACTCATCAAGGCTGGGCGCCCACCCAGCAAGTGCGAGCGCTCGCATCAAATAGCTATCGACGGTGATCCCCGGTTCGTGCTCACCAGCGGCTAGAGAACGCAGCCCGCCCTGCAGAAGTGTGTAGTGGGAGGGCTGAAAGTCGTGTTCAGTGAGTCGGTCCGCGGTCTCCACCATCACCATCGCTGCGGTGTAGCGGGGATAGTCGTGGCTGATGGCCTCGCTATACGAGGCGATTGTGTCGGCTTGTTGGACAATATCGAGGCTTTTGCCGACATAGAGCGACACCTCAACAACATTGAAGGGCTGAAGACGCGAACCAAAACGACTGGTCGTTTTACGCACGCCCTTCGCTACCGCCCGAACTTTGCCCTTGGACTTACACAACAGCGTGACAATCTTGTCCGCTTCACCCAAGAGATGGGTGCGCAGGACAATCGCATCGTCGTTGTAGCTCGGCACCCCTCTAGTATCGCCCTGTCGGGCTCAGCTAGCGCGCGCCCACGAGGGATGTCGCTGGCGTTTCAAACCGCAACGCCCTATTCACCGCAGAGACGATGGCCTTTAGTGACGCTGTGGAAATATCGGCGTCGATGCCGACACCCCAGAGGGTGCGGCCATTGACTTCCAATTCCACATACGCAGCAGCAAGAGCGTCGCCACTGGCGCTGAGCGCGTGCTCGACATAGTCGAAGAGTCTCACCGCAACACCGTGGCCGGAGAGGATGTTCAAGAACGCAGCGATCGGGCCATTGCCCTCCGCTGAGGCCTCTTGGGTGTCCTCGCCGGTGCGCATCTTCACATCAAGGGCGACCGTGCCATCCATGTCACTGGCGGTTCTTGTCGAGAAGAGCTCGTAGTGGCCCCACTTGGCTGAGACATCAGCCGAGGGCAAGTATTCGTCTTGGAAGATTGCCCAAATTTCATCACTGGTGACTTCGCCACCCTCGGCATCCGTCTTGGCTTGGACGACCTGGGAGAACTCAATCTGGAGCTTCCTCGGCAAATCAAGGGCGTGGTCAGTTTTCAACAGGTACGCGACGCCTCCCTTGCCAGACTGCGAGTTCACACGGATCACGGCCTCGTAGCTGCGGCCTACGTCCTTCGGGTCAATGGGCAAATACGGCACAGCCCAGAGGACATCGTTGACGCCGACATTGCGAGCAGCAGCGTCAGCCTCCATCGCCTCAAAACCCTTCTTGATGGCGTCTTGGTGCGAACCGCTAAAGGCCGTGTAGACAAGGTCGCCGGCCCACGGGCTTCGCTCGTGGACGGCGAGCTGGTTGCAGTATTCAGCGGTGCGCTTGACCTCGTCCAGGTCGCTGAAATCAATCTGCGGGTCAATGCCCTGGGTGAACAGGTTCAAGCCCAATGCGACTAAGTCCACATTTCCGGTGCGCTCACCGTTTCCGAACAAGCAACCCTCGATGCGATCAGCGCCGGCCATATAGCCAAGCTCTGCCGCAGCGATTGCTGTTCCCCGGTCGTTGTGAGGGTGCAGGCTGAGAATGACGTTCTCGCGGTGGTTCAGGTTCCTCGACATCCACTCAATCGAGTCCGCATACAGATTCGGTGTTGCCATTTCCACGGTGGCTGGCAAGTTGATGATGACTTTGCGATCAGGAGTCGGCTCCAAGACGTCCAACACCTTGTTACAGACCTCAAGTGCAAACTCGAGCTCTGTTCCCGTGTAGCTCTCCGGAGAGTACTCGTAATAGATGTCGGTGTCTGGAACCATCGACTCCATCGACCGGCAGAGCTTTGCGCCTTCCAGGGCGATGTCGATAATGCCCTGCTTGTCGGTGCGGAACACCACCTCACGCTGCAAAGTGCTCGTCGAGTTATAGAGGTGAACGATCGCTTGCTTTGCGCCGACCAGCGACTCATAGGTGCGCTTAATCAGGTGCTCGCGCGCCTGGGTCAGCACCTGAATCGTGACGTCGTCGGGAATCAAATTCTCGTTAATCAGCGTGCGCACAAAATCGAAATCGGTTTGGCTGGCTGAAGGGAAACCCACTTCGATTTCCTTGTACCCCATGCGCACCAACATCTCGAACATGATGCGCTTGCGCTCGGGGCTCATCGGGTCGATGAGTGCCTGATTCCCATCGCGCAGGTCCACCGCGCACCAGCGCGGTGCCTTCGTAATCTGAGCGCTAGGCCAAGTGCGGTCCGGAAGATCGACACCCAGGGTGTCCCGATACGGGCGATATTTGTGAATCGGCATTGCCGATGGCTTCTGGTTGTTCTTCATGAGAGCTATCCCTGCTTCGTCGTTATGTGTGAGAGTCGGCCAAGACGCCGGTGAGCCGCGACGGGGGGATGGCCTAGAAAGAGGCCCCGGCGCGGCTAGGAAGAAGGAGAAGCTCTGTACTCACAAGGTCAGGGTAACATCAAGGCCTGGGATGCGCCAGGGACAGAAGTCCCAGCTCTACAGACCCAGACGATCGATCTTTTTGGAGTCCCGCTGCCACTCTTTGGAGACCTTCACCTGGATAGCCAGGTGAACCCGGCGCCCCAGGAAGGCTTCGACTTCAGCCCTGGCCCTTTGGCCGATGTCTTTGAGCTTCTGCCCACCCTTGCCAATGATGATGCCTTTTTGGCTGTCCCGCTCGACCCACAGATTGGCAAAAATGTTGAGGAGCCCGTCCTCGCGCTCGTTCATTTCATCGATGGTCACAGCAATGGAGTGCGGTAGTTCGTCAGCGACGCCCTCGAGCGTTGCCTCCCGAATCAATTCTTGAATCCGAACTTCATCGGTTTGTTCGGTATTCGCATCCGAGGGGTAGAGCGGGGGCGATTCCGGCAACAGCGCGAGGATTTGATCCATCAACAACTCGAGCTGGTCGCCCTCAAGGGCAGAGACCGGAATGATGGTGGCCCAGTCCGCCAACTCGTTGACCTCGAGCAGACGCTCGGCAATCATCCTCGGGTCCGCCGCATCGGTCTTCGTGACCACAGCAATCTTGGTGGCTCTGGGATAACGCTCGAGGCTCTCCACGATGTAGCGGTCGCCTGGGCCCACCTTGTCGGTGGCAGGAATACACAGAGCAATAACGTCCACTTCGGAGAGAGTGTGTGCGACCAAGTCATTCAAGCGTTGACCCAGCAGTGTGCGCGGGCGGTGCAGCCCAGGAGTATCAACAATGACAATCTGGCCATCAACGCGGTGCACGATTCCCCTAATTGCGTGACGCGTGGTCTGCGGCTTGGAGGATGTAATGGCGACCTTCTCCCCCACCAACGCGTTCATGAGCGTCGACTTACCCACGTTCGGGCGACCAACAAAGGTGACAAAACCTGCGCGAGTGGGTCCTGGGGCACTCATGGGAGAGGGATCTCGCCGGTGACGGCCTGATCGATTTCCGCTCGGAGCGCGGTGCGCTCCAGCCATGCGTCGGTGGGAGACACGTGAATCCATGCGACTCGCTTGGGCCTGCCCTCGAGCTTCTCTGCCACCAACACGAGATCATCCGTCTGGGCTCGTGAGCCGAGCACCGGCAGGCGCCCCACATACTTCGTGAGTAGACCACCGACAGTGTCGACATCGTCTTCCTCGATGTCGATGTCGTAGAGATCTGCGAGATCGTCCACAGAATACTTAGCTGAGACGCGGTAGGTGTTGGCACCAAGGTTGTGAAGGTCGACGACTTCTTCGTCATATTCGTCGGATATTTCGCCAACGAGTTCTTCCATTAGGTCTTCCAGAGTCACAAGACCTGCAATTCCACCGTATTCATCGACGACCATCGCCAAGTGATTCTGCTCCCGCTGCAGGAAACGCAGCGCATCATCGGCTTTCTTGCTCTCTGGCACAAACAACGCTGGCTTCGCGAGACTGGAGATCGGGGATTTCTTGGCAAGGGCGGGTTTCTCATGTTCAACCCGGGCAACATCCCGCAGATAACAAATCCCAATGACTTCGTCGCTGTTTTTCCCTATGACGGGAATGCGGGAAACCCCTTTGTCCAGGAAGACCGCCATCGCGTCACGCACGGTGTCATCCGCATCGACAGTAATCATGTCGGTGCGGGCCACCATGATTTCTCGCACGATGGTGTCGCCAAACTCAAAGACTGAATGCAGAAGTTCGCGGTCTTCGTCTTCGAGCATGTCTTGGTCTGCGACCTCGTCCACCCAGTGGCGGAACTGATCCTCGCTGGTTATTCCCGCTTTGGCGCTACTGCCCGGCGTCACGATATTGCCCACCACAATCAGCGCCTCGGCGAGGGGGCCCA
>JBIIRH010000056.1:0-4647 GCA_044341675.1 Pontimonas sp. | reverse complement strand
TCGCACCCACCAGAGCTGTGTAACCTGTGAGCGTGAGTTCCAAGCCCGCCACCATCTCCAAGCGCATCGCGTCCATTGCCGAATCCGCAACCCTCAAGGTTGATGCGAAGGCCAAGGCCCTTCAAGCACAAGGGCGCCCAGTGATTAGTTTTGCCGCCGGAGAGCCCGATTTTGCTACACCCGCGCACGTCGTTGAGGCCGCACTTGTCGCCGTCAAAGACCCCAAGAACCACCGCTACACGCCAGCAGCGGGCTTGCCCGCGCTCCGCGAGGCGATCGCCGCGAAGACACTGCGCGATAGCGGTTGGGCTGTCGAGCCCAGTCAAGTAGTCGTGACGAACGGTGGAAAACAGGCCGTTTACCAGGCCTGCGCAACCATCCTTGATCCCGGTGATGAACTGCTCGTCCCCTCCCCCTACTGGACCACCTATCCCGAAGCCATTGCTTTGGCAGGTGGTGTTCCGATTGAAGTTTTCGCCGGAGCCGATCAGGACTACAAGGTCACCGTCGACCAGCTCGAAGCGGCCAGAACCCCCAAGACCAAAGCGCTGTTGTTTGTCTCACCGTCCAACCCCACCGGTGCGGTGTTGAACCGGGAAGAAACGACAGCCATCGGCGAATGGGCAGCCAAGCACGGGCTCTGGGTTATCGCCGATGAGATTTACCAAAACCTTGTCTATGACGAGGGTGTTGACCACGCAGTCTCCATCATCGAGGCTGTGCCGGCCCTGGCCGATCGATGCATCTTGGTCAACGGTGTGGCAAAAACCTACGCGATGACCGGGTGGCGTCTGGGCTGGATGGTGGGCCCAAAGCCCGCTATGAGCGCAGCGGCAAACCTGCAGTCTCACCTCTCCAGCAATGTCTCCAACATTTCTCAGCTCGCTGCCCTCGCAGCGCTGACCGGGGACCAAACCGCAGCAAAGACGATGCGCGACGCGTTCAATAAGAGACGTCGCGTCATTGTTGATGGCTTGAACGCCATTGAGGGGATTAACTGCCCCGAGCCCATGGGTGCTTTTTATGTGTATCCAGATGTCTCTGGCCTACTCGGCAAAGAATGGGCCGGTCGCATGGCGAACACCTCGCTGGAGCTTGCCGACATCATCTTGGATGAATGCGAAGTTGCTTCAGTGCCGGGCGAAGCCTTTGGCCCCAGCGGCTACCTACGATTTAGCTACGCCCTAGGCGATGCTGACCTGGCTGAGGGAATCGCCAGGCTTCAGAAGTTCTTCCAGCGCTAAATCTCGAGCCCAACAATGTTGGGCTCAGGAACAAGGTAAATGCCAGTGGCATTACCGACTGTCGTGACGATGTAACGCGCGAGCTCTGCGACGTCTTCGCCAGTCGCGTTTCCGGTGTTCACGATCGCCAGCGCATGCTTACTCGAGAGCGCCGCCCCGGAACCAGGCAGCGAAAAGCCCTTGTGAAGACCCGAGTACTCAATCAACCACGCAGCACTCAGCTTCACCATGACATCCCCCTCGGCCATTACGGGAGGTGCTGGTGAATCTGAACCATCCAGAGGGACCACAACCGCCTCGGGCTCTGGTTCCATTAACCACCTCGGGGCTTCTGGTGAAAACGACACCGCAACACGTTCCGGGACGATGGGGTTCAAGAAGAATGATCCTGAACTGATTGAATCCGGATCATCCGGGGAAAGCACCATTCCCTTGGACGCCCTAACCCGCAATACGGTGTCGCGCACGACGTCAATGGGTGCTCTGTCTCCTAGTGATAGCCCGAGTGCCGTGGCTAATTGTTCAGAGGCCAAGGGCGAGCTTTCTCTCGACTGATCAACAGGCTCCAACGAGAAAGTGACGCCCAGAACGATTCCTCGGAGGTCGCCAGTTTTCAGAGCGCTCGTGCGAAGCCCCAACGCAAGCTCATCAGCGATTACCGTTCGACGAGTCCCGCTGGGGTACTCGAGAAAATCAATCGACACGACTGTCTCTGACACATCGCTGCCATAGGCGCCGATGTTCTGAATCACGCAGGCGCCAACGGTGCCAGGAATTCCACTGAGTGCTTCAAGGCCTCGCACGCCCTGCGCGATGGTGTGGGCGACAAAGTTGTCCCAGTCCTCGCCGGCCTCGGCGTGGATCTCTACTTTCTTTCCGGTCGCCTTTTTGACAGTCACCCCGCGAGTCTTGATGTGAATGACATCGCCTAGATAGGGCCGATCGCCAACAACCAGGTTCGAGCCAGAACCCAGTGCCATCCAATCATCGCTCGTCGCCCAGACCTTCTTGGTGCCAGCAACGAGCGCCTTGGTCGTGGTGAAGGGGTGATAGTTCTCAATCACCCCGCCCACCCGCATAGTGGTCAGCTCAGCGAAGCTGGTCACGCCGGTGACACCACCGCAAGCGCTTTACCCAAAACAGTGACCCCGTCACCGATGGTGACGGTGAGTGCCACGGTCACCCAACCGGCCTCTGGAGCATCGCGCTTGGACACGGAGGCCGCCACAGTGACCTCAACGGATCCCTGGGTTGGAACATAGACCGGCTTCGTGAAGCGAACTTGGTAGCTGGTGATGTGGCCTTCTCCGTCCAACCACTCGGCCAACGGCCCAATGGCAAGTCCCATGGTGAGCATTCCGTGGGCGAGCACGCCCTCGAGCCCCACGCCCTTAGCGACATCGTCGCGGTAGTGGATGGGGTTGAAGTCCCCAGAAGCCCCCGCGTAGCGGACCAAAGACTCGCGATCGAGCGCGACTGTCTTCGTGACGATGTGATCGCCCTCAGCGAGGGCCTCCAAACGCCCGCTCACGATTCATCCCCCCGAATCACCAGGGTCGAGGTCGCAGTGACTACGTGTTCCCCATCAAGGGTGGTCACCTCGGTTTCCGAGGTGACCATGGTGTGACCGCCGAGACTCTGAACCTTGGTAACGCTCAACTGAGCAACAACTTCATCGCCGGCGACCAATGAGCGCGAGTAGTCAAACTTCTGGTCGCCATGGACAACGCGGGAAAAATCGATGCCAGCCTCAGGGTGAGCCAGCAGCTGGTGGAGAGTCGTGTCTTGGATCACCACGGGAAACGTCGTGGGGGCGACAACATCGGAAAACCCGCGGCTCTGCGCGACTGCCACATCGAAGTGCGCGGGGTCGG
Source organism: Pontimonas sp. (assembly GCA_044341675.1). Lineage (GTDB taxonomy): Bacteria > Actinomycetota > Actinomycetes > Actinomycetales > Microbacteriaceae > Pontimonas. Next base: position 1,529 of record JBIIRH010000056.1, on the reverse strand, counting down.
TTGCGAAGACAGCGTTGGCGAACTCGCGAACTTTTTCGCGCCCGACCACGTAGCTAGCAGTCGGCTCAAAGACCAAGTCGACCAGATTGGGGTTGACGCTCATGGATTCAGTCTATTCCGGGCGCCCTTGGCCGCTTAGAACAGCGTGGCGCCAAGCAGACGATCAAACATGTCCCTGGCACGCATCTTCTCGGCCTTGGTGACATGTGATCCCCCTGCTGCTTGGAGAGCTCGAACCGCCATCACAGCGTGATGGGCGCGCAGCATGGTGTTGTCTTCAGTCGAAATCTCGCGGTCGTAACCACTCAGGAACGCGACCTTCAGATTGGGGTCGCTTCGCCAGTAGTCCTGTTCGAGCAAGAAAACATCAACAACCCATGGGTCATATTCGCTCTGGGCAAAGTCGATCAGGCGGACATGTCCGCCTGGATCGACAAGCCAGTTCTTGGGGTGATTCACACGGTGGGTGGGCACCAACACCATGGTTTCCAAATCCATGGCCTTGGCGATTAACAACCGGGCCTCAGAGAGAAGGTGAGATTCAACAACGCCATCGAGAGTGGCTGCAGCATCCTCGAACCGCGAGGCGCACTGCCTGGCGAACTGGTCAGATCGAACGGGCTGCCCCGACTCATGCAGGCGCCTGATCAGAACGCCCGCATGGTAGTGAATCAGAGGGTCCCAGTCCTGGCCCAAGTTTGTTGCTCGGTCACCCGGGACTTCACTCTGGAGCAGCATCTGAAAGGCTTCATCGTGGTCAATAAGTTTTGGCGCATCGGAGCCCAGCGAAGGTGTGTAGGACGTCAGCGCATCGAGCTCGCGCTGATAGTCGGCAACAGCCGAATACCACTTCACAATCGAGTGCTCATCGGAGCGAGTCTTGACCCGGAGCACGCGGGCGACGAGGGGCTGGGCTGTGAGATCCTCAGCAACCTCCACCGGGCCCAGCACACGATTCACGCGGTCTAGAACCTCAGCATCTGAGGCCAGCCCGTGGCGCCTGGGCGGTGCTATTCGCACGGTGTGCCTTTCCTAGGAATGTTCGGCCAATGAAAAACCCCCGCCCACCGTCAGTGGTGGTCAGGGGTCTTTACAAGCTCATAGGACTACTGGCAGCTGTCACACTGCAGCAGATCCATAGGATCTACAGGTACTGCGTAGCCTCCAACGTTGTCCTCGTTCATGGCTGCCTCCTTAACATTCTGTTCCGGTTCAGTGCCGGACCACCACTATATACCGGTAATGACATTCCTGTCATTACCCAATATGTAGTGGTTTCGGCGTGTCGGCTCGTCACGGTACCAGGCAGCGCCGACAGCGCGAAGAAGCCCGACTGGGCCTGGAAGAGAGGAGACGCGGTAGCGGGGGCGGGGCTCGAACCCGCGACCTCACGATTATGAGCCGTGCGCTCTGACCAGCTGAGCTACCCCGCCGCGTTGGGTGATCGCCACCCGGGCCCCGAGTCAGGATTGAACTGACGACCCCTTCCTTACCATGGAAGTGCTCTACCACTGAGCTATCGGGGCAGG
>JBIIRH010000024.1:0-14802 GCA_044341675.1 Pontimonas sp. | reverse complement strand
AGTTAGAGAGGAACAGCTTCTCGCCTTCTTCGACGAGAGAGGCCTGTGAGACGGGGGGAGTCTCGGCGTAGGCGATTCCCGCAGTGGTGGCAGCGTAGGCTCCTCCGGTCACAAAGAGGGCGACCGCCAAGAGCAGAGCGCCCGCGAAGGGGTGACGACGACCGCTACGACGTGACTGGGGTGACATGTCCGGGTTTTCTTTCTTGTTAGTGGGTTATCGCAAGACGTAGATGACGAGGAACAGGCCGATCCAGACCACGTCGACAAAGTGCCAGTAGTAGGAGACCACAATCGCGCTGGTCGCTTCGCGGTGAGTGAAGACCCGGACCGCATAGGCGCGGCCGATGACTAACAGGAAGGCGATAAGTCCGCCCGTGACGTGGAGACCGTGGAAACCAGTCGTTAGGTAGAACGCTGACCCATAGGCATCAGAGTTGAGCGCTACGCCCTCTGAAATCAGTATCGCGTACTCATAAACCTGGCCGGCGACAAACACTGCACCCATGGCGTAGGTGAGGAAGAACCATTCGATCATGCCCCACTGGGTGGGTTTCCAGCCGGTCGCCCGTGGCTGCAGACGCTCCGCCGCAAAGACACCAAACTGCGCGGTCACGCTGGAGAGCACCAATATCGTGGTGTTGATCGCAGCGAAGGGAATGTTCAGGAGCCCAGTGTTGTATTCCCACAGCTCGGGGGAGGTCGAGCGAAGGGTGAAGTAGATCGCGAAAAGCCCCGCGAAGAACATCACCTCGCTTCCGAGCCACACAATTGTGCCCACGGCAACGACGTTTGGTCGGTTCACCGCGGGCGCCCGGAATGAGGAAGATATCGATGCGCTGGTCACCCTTTCATTATGCCTGATTCGTAGCTGTGATTTTGTCGAGCGACATGCCCCGAATCAGGCCGGTAGCATGGTTTTATGACGTCACCCTTCTCGTGGTCTGCGACCCTGAACAGCCTTCTCGAGCGCAAAGACCTTTCGATTGCCGAGGCAGGTCAGGCCATGGAAGCTGTCGTGGCGGGGGAGGCCACTGATGCACAGATTGCCGCGTTCTTAGTCGCTCTGAGGGCGAAGCCAGAAACCGTGGACGAAGTCGTAGGTTTCCGGGACGCCGCCCTGCGTCACGCGGTCGCCCTACCGATCGATCCCATGGTGCTCGACATTGTGGGCACCGGGGGAGACCCCTACGGGGCAGTAGTCAATGTCTCCTCAATCGCCTCGATCGTCGCCGCTGCGGCGGGTGTTCCCGTTGCAAAGCACGGGAACCGTGCCGCAAGCTCCTCCTCGGGCGCCAGCGACGTTCTCGGCGCACTCGGCGTCAATATCGATGTCGAACCGGGGCGAGTAGCCGAAATCTTCCACCAGGTGGGAATCACCTACGTGAACGCCGCCAAATTCCACCCGGGTTTCCGCCATGCGGCGACTGCCCGCAAGGAAATAGGCATTCCCACCGTCTTCAATATCCTGGGCCCGCTGTGTAACCCCGCCAGACCGGAAGCCAGCGCTGTGGGAGTCTCCAACCTCGCACGCGTGCCCCAAATGGCCGGGGTGTTCAGGACCAGGGGAGCCACCGCGCTGGTCTATCGCGGCGACGATGGCATTGACAAGATGACCACGACTGGTCACACACACGTGTGGGAGGTATCGAGGGGACACATCCGCGAGCACGACATAAACTCTGTTGAGCTCGGCATTGCTCAGGCCAACGTCGAAGATTTGCTGGGCCGCGGCCCGGAGCACAACGCCGAACTAGCGCGTGGTGTGCTCGGCGGCGCCAAAGGCCCAGTCCGTGACATCGTTGCGCTCAACGCCGCCGCTGGTTTGGTTGCTTTTGCCCTGGCCAACGATCCATCCCAGAGAGATCGCAGTTTGCTGGAGCGTCTGGCGGAAAAACTTGAGCTCGCTTACGCCACTATCGATTCCGGTGCTGCGGCATCGAAGTTAGAGGATTGGGCCCAGGCCACCCAGCCAGCGTGAGCGGGGAGGCCGGCCGACACGGTCAGCTTCGCCAATCTGACATAATATAGATTATCGGATACAACAACTAAGAAATGAGGCGGGAGACCAGTTCCGGGAGGAACTTTGGCTCAAAGGGTGTTGCTGCCGTGCCAATCTCTTCGGCGGAAAACCAGCCCCAGGCAGAGACGTCGTGGTGTTCTTCTTCGGTCCAGAACTCGCTGGTGGGCTCGAAGCGTTCGGTACAAACAAGGAAGTATTCCGCGTGTCCCCTATCGTGGTCCGCCTGGTCCCACTTCACCTCAAAGTCGTAGATCCAAACGGGCTCACCCGCATCAGCAAATCGGCGGCCAGTTTCCTCAAAAAGCTCGCGCAGCGCGGCTTCGGAGTGCGTTTCACCGGGGTCCAGGCCGCCACCGGGGGTAATCCACCGGGAGAACCCCGAAGAATCGGGCGCTAGGGTCTTGAACAGCAACACAGCACCGGTAGGGTCCATCAGGATGATACGGCTCGTGTTTCGAAGCCCAGGACGCGCTACCACAGCGTTAGAACACGCTAAGCGCTGGGCAGGAACGTGGAAACATCGCCCACGAGTCGCGTGTGATCTGCTGGGACATCGTCGACTATCGCTGAGGCAACCTCTGCGGCGAACTCTTCGACGTTGTAGAGCTTTCCGACCTGTTCTTTGCGCAGCTCAAGGACACCCGGGTTTACGCGATTCAGGAGCGTCGCTGTGGCGGTTCCTTCGATCATGTCTCCCGATACCACCACAAAGTCGACCCCTTGAGCGCTCATGGCGTCGATCATGCCTCGCAGAGCATCTTCACCAGCTCGTTTTGACAGCGCGACTGGCAAATACTCCGGCAGGGTCTCAACCTCGCGAATAAAGTGCGCCTGGTGGCTGGTGACGAAGACAACCCGCGACCCGCGCTCCATGATGGACAGCGCAGCCATGAGAAGGCCCACTTGGGCGTCTCGATTGAGCCTCATTGCGTAGTCTTCGCCCACGTCGGCTTCCATGCCGCCGGAGGCGTTCAGGACGAGAATGTCGAGCCCGCCCCAGGTCTCTTTGATTTGGGAGATCATGCGGGTCACACCGACGGGGTCCGTGAGGTCTGCGCCAATGGCGAGGGCGCTGCCGCCACTGGCTTCAATGTCCGCCACAAGCTTGTCAGCTCGCGCAACCTTGTTGCGGTAGTTGATGGCGACTGATGCACCAGCCTCGGCAAGGAACAAGGCTGTTTGCGCACCAATTCCCCTGGAGGACCCAGTGACAAGTGCTCGCGCGCCAGTGAGTTGGCCAGGAACCAAGGGATTAGTCATTCCCAAATCGTACCCTCGACTGTTCATCTTCCGGACTTATACTGGCCGTCAACACGCCAACGGGAAGGAGTGAATTGTGCCCTTTTTCGACGGCCACACTCCGAGAGTCATAGCGCACCGGGGATTTCCGACTGGACACGCTGAGAACACCATCGGCGCCTTCCGCGCGGCCTTGGACGTTGGTGCCGACATCCTGGAGACCGATGTTCACCTCAGCAAAGACGGGCAGGTTATCGTTGCTCACGATCCCGACTTGTCCCGAGTTGCTGGACTCCCGGGCCTAATCTCCGACTACACCGCCTCCGAATTAGCGGCGATTGATCTTGGCTTTGGCGAGGGTTTTCCGACACTGGTGGAGGCGCTCGAGGCTTTTCCGGGGGCCAAATTCAACATTGATGTCAAACTCCCTGCGGTGGTCGATCCCTTCGTCGGTGTCGTGTTGCAGATGAATGTTCACGATCGCGTGCTGGTGGCGTCCTTCGACGAGGAATCTCGCTCGAGGGCGGTATCGCAGCTGCCCGGTGTTGTCAGCAGCGCAACCTCTGGTCACATCATCGAAGGGCGCTTGCGAGCCTGGCTAGGCCTATCGGGAGCCACGTGGACTATGCCCCCGGAGATTCGAGCGGTTCAGGTGCCTCCTACTCACTGGGGAATGGCGCTGGTCACCCCAAGTTTTGTGAGGATGGTCCACCAGAAAGGCCTTGAGGTGCATGTCTGGACAATCAACGACGCCAGAGACATGGAGCGCCTGCTGGAGATGGGCGTGGATGGCATCGTCACCGACCGGGCTGACATTGCCGTGGAGCTCGTCGCCAAGCGACGCGCACTGCTTTAGCTCGACGCGCTCGGTTCGCCACGGCGAGAGCGGCCGCAGTGGCCGGTGGCTGCAACGATGAGACCGGCCAGGGTGAAGCCGACCACCCCGAGTTCGAGGTTGCGTCCAACTAGTGTTGCGGGCGTTTGGTCGGTAGCAAGGGGGACATCCACCACCATGTAACCCTCGGTGTAGGTGGGCAGACGATCGAGCTCAGCTCCCGTGGGGTCCATAATCGCGCTGGCCCCCACGGTCGAGATGTTCACCACGCTGCGACCGGTCTCAATCGCACGCATCTTCGCGATGGCCAACTGTTGAACGCTCTGGTCGGTTTGACCAAAGTCGGCATTGTTCGTGGGGGCGAAAATGATGTCCGCTCCCCCATCCATAATCGACCACAGAATCTCGTCATCGACGATGTCGAAACAAATCGCCACTCCCCCGATGGACCCGGCAATGTCAAAGACCGCATCGCGCTGGCCGAACGAATAATCCCTCGGAATCATGTCGAAAAGCGGCGGCGCCAGAGGATAGAAAAAATCCCGCGCGGGGAGGTATTCGGCGAAAGGAACCGGATGAATCTTGTCGTATTGATCCCGAACGACGGATTGCCCGGCCTCGTCATCAAAATCCCACAGCAGAATGCTGTTGAAGGTTTCCTCGCCAGATTTGGTGATTGTGCCCACAATCAGGGGCGCGTTCATTTCCCTCGAGACCTCGGTCGCGATTGCTGCAGCTTCCGGGAACCGCAGAGGGTCAATGTCGGAGGCGTTCTCGGGCCACACCACAACATCCACATCGAGCCCATACAGCTCTTTGGTGACCAAGTAGTGATCGCGAAGGTTGTCTCCACGCTGGTACTGGGCAAACAGCCCGGCATCGGCATTGCCCTGGACCGCTAGCACTCGTAGGGAGCCAGACGTCGTTACCGGGTATGCCGGCCATACCAGAAGCGCCACGGCCACAGCCGCCCCCAGGCCTGCCCGTGATTCTGGGGCAAGCCGAACCTCAGCCACCAGGGCGACTGCGAGTGCCGCAGCCCAGGCGAGGAGGAAGCTCATGCCGCTGATTCCCACCCACGCGACCAGCGAGGCCAGAGGGCCCTCGGATTGGCTCTGGGAGATGCGTCCCCAGGCGAAACCGCCAAAGGGGAATACAGAGGCCACTGCTTCGCGCAGCGTCCAGGCACCGCCAACAAGGGCTGGGACTATGCCGAGTCGCCCTGCAACCGTGTTCCACTGCTGCGAGCCATAGCGCCAGATAAGGGCGATGAGGGCCATCCCCAGGGAGAAGAAGAACACCTGCGCAAGAGTGAGAGCAATCCAAGGAATCAGGCCCAAGTAAACGGTGAGCCACCAAATCATGATTCCGTAGAAGCTAAAGCCGCCGAGTGCTCCAATCAGCAGAGCTTTGCCCACGCCAAAACCGCGAAGCGAGGCCATCATCAGGGCGGTACCCAGCAGTGTGAGAGGCCACCAATCGCGGTCGGGGAACCCCAAATCCATGAGCCACCCCGCCAGCACTGCAAGGGTGAGCGCAGCGGGAAGGGGCAGCGCAAACGCCAGGAATGCGCGGTCCTGGCGCTCGATTAAGGAAGAGAATCTCATCAGGGAAAAAGCCTAAATCACGCTACTGAGAGCCACGATGCCGCGGAAAACGCTGGCCCTGGAACTAATCGCCGCGCGTTGCACAGGCCCCTCACCACTGGAGGAGATTTGGTCGAGGACATCAATGACCTGTTTGCACCAGCGAACAAAGTCCCCCGCGGTCAGCTCGCCCTCCTCGAGAACATCTTCGAGTCGCTCACCGGAAGCCCAGCGATACAGCGGCAGAGCTAGTTGCGCGGAGAGGTCAGTGCCTTCGGGGAGCTGGTGTTCACGCTCGACGGCAGCCAGCTTTGAGCGCTGGCGCCTGGTTTCGGCAAAGGCGTGGGGGAACTGGCCACCCGGCATATCTTTCGGGTGGACGGCAGTGTCGTCTCGGCGGGGTTCATAGACGAGCGTTGCCACCACAGCGACGAGCTCCGGGCCACTCAGCTCGCTCCAGACTTGACGCCTCAGGCACTCCGCCACAAGCAAATCCCGCTCGCCATAGATTCGGCGCAGCGTTTCGCCGTGCGGGGTCAGGCTTAGGTCTTCGCCCTCGCCGCTCAGATAACCGGTTTCGATGAGAACTTCGAGAATGCGGTCGAAAACCACAGAGATGGCTGCGGTTCGACTCTTGATTTGGCGCCTGATGCGGTCGGTTTCACGCTCGAGTTTCCACCACCGCTCGGCCCAGCGAGCGTGGGTTTCGCGATCGGGACAGGCGTGGCAACTGTGGCGCTTCATGAGGGCGCGCAACCGGCTGAGATCTTTCCCGACCTCACCGCCCGCCTTCTGGGACTTGCGTTGACCGTGCTCTCGCTCCAGATCGCTCAGTTGCCGGCGAAGGCCCGCGTATTCCCGAAAATCTCCGAGATGGCACTCGAGCGATTGGGCATAACCGGCGAGGGACTCCTCGTTCTTCCGGACTGTCCGGGCAAGCTCGACGACGTGCCGATCGGCTTGGAACTGGGCAAAAGAGGACTCCAGCACTCCCCTGGTGCGCTCAACACCGAACTGGGCAATCAGATTGACCGCCATGTTGTAGGTGGGGCTGAAACTTGATTTGAGAGGATAGGAACGCCTAGACGCCAACGCGGCAACGGCCTCTGGATTAATGCCTGGCTGCCAGATGATGACCGAGTGCCCTTCGTCATCAATTCCCCGGCGCCCGGCGCGTCCGGTCAGCTGGGTGTATTCACCAGCGGTGATGGGCACTCGTGCCTCGCCGTTGAACTTCTCGAGCTTCTCGAGCACAACGGTGCGGGCTGGCATGTTGATGCCCAGCGCCAGCGTCTCTGTGGCAAAGACCACCTTGAGCAATTTGCGGCGGAAAAGCTCCTCGACGGTTTCTTTGAAGATCGGCAGCATTCCCGCGTGGTGGGCAGCGACGCCCCTGACCACGCCATCGAGCCATGAGTGATACCCGAGTACCGCTTTATCGTCATCATCGAGGCGCTGGCAACTCTCCTCCACGAAGTCAAGAATCTGGGTCTGCTCCTCGTGGTTGGTGAGCTTCACTCCCCCGCGCAACACCTGTGTTACGGCCTGATCGCACCCAGCCCTCGAGAAGATGAAGAAGATCGCCGGCAATAGATCATCCCCGTCGAGCATCCGAATCACGTCGGAGCGATAGACCTTGTGTTTGTTCTCCTCATAGCGTGCGTAGCGGGGGGCGCCCCTGGTTCGCCCCCGTCCAGTCGAATGGCGGCCCAGCATCTGAGCCATTCCGACAACCTCGGGGTTCACCTCCAAGGAGCTCTTCTTCTTGGCGAAAAGCGGTAATAGCTTGTGCGCAAACATCATGTGTTGGTGGAGGGGCACAGGGCGGTCCTCCGAAACAATCACGTCGGTGTGTCCGCGAACAGTGTGCAGCCAGTCGCCGAATTCCTCTGCGTTGGACACCGTGGCGCTCAGGGAAATCAGCTGGACCCAGGAGGGCAAGTGAATGATGACTTCTTCCCACACGGCCCCGCGGAAGCGGTCGGCCAGGTAGTGGACCTCGTCCATGACCACGTAGCCGAGGTTCTCCAATAGAGCACTTCCGGCATAGAGCATGTTGCGGAGCACCTCGGTGGTCATGATGACCACCCTGGCGCCGGGGTTAATGCTCGTATCGCCGGTGAGCAATCCAATTTCTGAATAGCCGTAGCGCTCGACGAGCTCCTGATACTTCTGGTTGGAGAGCGCCTTCATGGGCGCTGTGTAAAAAACTTTGACCTGGGGCTGTTGGAGCGCGACGTGAATAGCGAACTCAGCGACGATGGTCTTTCCGGCTCCGGTGGGAGCGGCGACTAATACCCCTTTGCCCGCCTCCACAGATTCGCAGGAATAGATCTGAAACGGGTCGAGATCGAAGCTCAGACTGTTGCGAAACTCATCCAGGCGGGGAGATTTCTGTCTCGCTGCGGCTGCGCGGTAGCGCTCCGCGGGGCTCGCCTCAGTCATGGGAACCGGTGTCTGCTCCCCTAAGAAGTTTGGCTGCCCTCTTGGCAAGACGCGCATCGTTAATGGCTGCAATACCGGCGGCCACGAAATACAGAATGATCATCGGGATTGCCAGCAAAATCATGGACACCACATCCGCGGCCGGGGTAGCGAGAGCTGTGAAGAGCGCGATGGTGACGATTGCCCACCGCCAGCCCTGAATGATCGCCTTCGCGCTCAGCACGCCGATGAAATTCAGTAGCACGAGGAAGACCGGGAGGACAAAACCAACGCCCACTGCGACGACCAGTTTCAAAGCGAAGTCTAAGTAGACCTTCGCTGTCAAAAGGGTTGAGGACTGCTCTGGAGCGAAGCTGGTGAGAAGGACAACAATGTTCGGCAACACCAACCACCCAGCGGTTACTCCGGCAAAAAACAGCGGCACGGACGCTGCCAAGAATCCCACCGCGTAGCGACGTTCACGCCTTTTGAGTGCGGGGACAAAGAATGCCCAGATTTGATACAGCCAGACCGGTGCCGACATCACAATGCCGAGCACCAGAGAGATGGCAACCTTCGTATCAAAGGCCTCGGTCACTGAGGTGTAGTTGATGTCGGCGTCCCGGTTAGTTTCCCGGGCAATCTCCATCACCGGTTCACTCAGCGCCGCCCAGACGGGGTCTGCGAGAAACCAGCCGCCAATTGCGGCCGCAACTATGGACAAGCCCACGATGCCGAGCCTGCGACGAAGCTCAAGAAGGTGATCTCCGAGAGTCATTCGGCCCTCGGGAGACTTCGAACGGCGGCGAGGCTCCGCCACGATTACCGGGTGGGGGCGTCTGGCCCGTCAGAACCCTTGCCACCGGCGTTGGAGTCTTTGGGGTCGTCTTCGCCACGAACTTCGGTCTTGAAGATTTTCAGTGACTGGCCAAGGCTTTTCGCAAGGCCCGGAAGTTTCGGAGCACCAAAGAGGAGCAAGACGACGACGAGGACAATCAGGCCAGTCCAGCCACCCAGATTTCCAGACACAGTGTTCCCTTTCTCTTGATGCGATGCTCACTCTAGCACCGAGGGGCGCATTACCCTCAGGCTTGGTAGGCGCGGAGTGCTTCCTTGGCAAAGTCTCGCACGGCGGCAACAGCAGAAGCCGGAGAAACAACTGTCACGAGTGTGGGGTGGGCGGCAGCGAACCGTGTCAAAGAGCCATAGTGAGCAAAGGGAATCTCGAGTCGCAAAGTCCCCTCCCCCGCCGGCTGGCTAAATCCCCGGGGAAGATAATCGGCGATGACCGGTAGCGCACCCACCGTCGTGTCAATCACCACGGTGATGTCGTCGCTCGAGGGCTGGAACAGCTCGGGGGAAATATCGTCAATGAGCGAATCGTGGTCGCCTTGAGGATGCTCTGTTGCCTCAACGCTTTCCATGTGGTCCACCCGGAAAGTGCGAAGCGCTTGCCGGTGGTGACACCATGCCCGCACATACCAGGCTGCATCGCGCGATTCGAGGACGAGGGGGTCGATTATCCTTGCCCCCGTCTCTCCGGCCTTGTTGTGATAGACGATGGAGACCGAGACCTTCGCATCAATCGCGCCATGGAGAGTCTTGAGAAAGCCCTCAGCCACGGGCTGGGCAATCGCTATTTTGTCGGAATAGCCGTGGGAGCTCCCCCGTCTAATCTTGCCAAGCACCTCATCGATGTCACCTCGACCCGAATAGGCCGGGTGAGCAGCCAAATACTGGAGCCCGGCAATCAGCGCCGAAGCTTCACGCGCTGTAAATCGAGGCGAGTGATCAATGGCGACGGTGTTCCAGAACGTGATTAGTCGCTGCTCCTCAAAAAGGTCCCAGTCGATATCGAAGAGATCGAGGTGCGAGTATGCGAGGTTCTCTCCGGGAATGCCCGCGCAGGCAATCAGGTGGACGGCCTCCACGATGTCGTCTTCACTGCGCTGGAACTGCTTGGCGGCCTCGGAAACGCTCACTTCGCCTTTATCGAGGACGTAGGGCACCAACGCCAGCAAGAGCATGAGGTTGTCGGTTGCGCCGGGACGGGGGTTCTTAGCCATGCGCTCTCACCAACGCTTCCAGATGTGCGATGACCTGGTTGCGAAGCTCCGGTGGGTCGAGAACGACGACATCAGACCCCCACGAGGTGAGCTCGTTAGCAAACACCGCGGCATCGGTGAAGTGGGCAATGAGCGCCCCCTCGCGACTCTCCGTCCCCGCCCGGGCGCGCAGGGCGCTAGCCGCATCGGTACCGGCCTTAACCTGCAGGGTGGCGGTGTTCTTGTCGTAGACCTCCTTGAGTTCCGCGAGGGCGCGATCGGCAATTCCGTCTGGTCCCTGGATAGCAGGGGTGGAGGCCAGAGTGCTTACGGTGGAAACAATTCGGCGCAGAAGGAAGGTCCTCTCCTTGTTGCTCAGGGAATCGTGCCCCATCACGTGCCACCGGCCCTCGTGGTTCACCAGTGCCCAGGGCGAGATGGTGCGGATCGCTGCGGTGGTGTCTCCAGGCTTGAGATACGAGAAGCTCACCTGGATCGACTTATCGATGGCTTCACGCAGTGTTGCCAGTGCTGGTTCCCGGGTGCTGAGAATCGGGGCGAAGCCGAGTAACGTTTCGTCAACGAGTGCGCCCAATGACGCAAGCTTGATCTGTGCAGTCTTTGCATCTCGCGAGAGGCTCCCTTCTCGCCAGACGGCCGCTGCGAGGTTCAGCAGAGCAATATCTCGCGAGCTAAAAACAACATCCTCGGGCAAGTCATAGTCACCCTTGGGGATCCGATAGAGCGTGCTCTTGTTATTGCCGTCTTCCTCCGGGGGAATAAGAGCTTCCAGGGGTATCCCCAACTCCCGGAGAGAATCTTTGTCGCGTTCAAAGCGACGTTCGATGCTCTCGCGCGCCATGCCCGCTTCGGTGTCTTCGCGATAACCGCGCACCGTGGTGAGAATCTGGTCCTTCGTAAGGCCCTGACTGGTGGCCATCAAGGCAAGAATCAGGTGGAAAAGTCGATCCTCGGGGTTTACGGTACTGAGCGAGCTGGCCACGCGCTCATCCTATGGCGGGAGGCCCCAGAGCTGCGTTACTTGCTAATGCCGAGAATGTCGAAGACATACACCAGGGTCGAACCATCGGCGACGCCAGCTGGAGCCTGGCCGGCTGGATAACCAAGGCTAGGCGGAATAGAGACAAGAACTTGAGAGCCGACGGTCTGGCCGATCAGTGCTTGAGCGAGCCCGGGAATCACACCGACACCTTCTCCGGAGGTGAAACTATCGCGCGCAACTAGCGAGAGCGGGATGCCCTGCTCGAAACTTGTGTTGAAAATCTCACGGGTGTTCCACACCGCCGCGGTGAAGTGGGCGGTCACGAAGTCGCCCTCCTTGATGGCGACCCCATCACCCTGCTTGAGCACAGAGACACGCAGCTCGGTGGGGATCGGCGCATTTGGGAAACTCAGTCCGTGAACACCCTCGTCGGTTTGAACGACGGTCGGCATTCCGGACTGTGGAAGACGCGCGCTGCCATCCGCCTTGTTGGGATAGGTCTGGTGGACATCCACGACCAAGACGATGGTCGATTCGTTGGTGATGACTTCGTCGCCTTCGACAGGGCCAAAAACATCTTCGACAGTGGTCGTCACGACGACCTGGGATCCTGGCTGTTGGCATTCCAAGATGGCCGAGAAGAAGTCCTCAGAGGAAGAGTCGATGACGCGTCGAACGGGGTTGCCCGGTTGGTAGTCCGAGCCCGTCAGATACTCGCCGGTGGCGCCGAGGAAGATGTTGAGGTCGAAGTCAACGAATCCCGTAGCCCTCGCAGGCTCGCCCTCACCGGCTTGGACCACACTGAGTTCGCGACCGGTGGTCTTGAGAGGTGTGGGGAAGCTGGCCTGCGGGGTGCTCTCATCGGAGTTCGTGACCTCCACGAGAGCCGAAGCTTTGCCTGGCTGGTAGGGAGACTCGCACGCTTCGGGAAAAGAGCTGGCAATGGCGCCAACCACGACTGCTCCGGAAGCAAGGACAACGATGGAGGCGATAGCCAAGGAAACTTTCGACATAGTGACCTGAGTCTATCGAGCGGTCCTGTGCTTAGGGTGATTCAGAGCGGGTGGCCCGCTCCTTGGCCTGGCGCACAGTCTTTCGGATCGTCTTATCGTTCGCTGCTCGTTGCCCAGTCGCCCCGGGGGTCCACGCCTCAATATCGTCCACTGAATACTCGGGCTTCGTGTGATGTCGCTTCGTGGGGGGAATCTCAACACCGGGTGCCACGATTCGGGTCGTCATCACAAACCCGGTGTGGCCAATCATCCGGTGTTCAGGCCGAACCGCAAGGCCCTCAACGTGCCAGGGGCGCACGAGAACTTCCTCAGAGACACACGGTGTGAAGCGGCCGTTTTCGCGGAGGGCTTCCACCACCCTGGATAGTTGTGTCGCAGTGGCGACATAGACCGCGAGCACTCCCCCGGGTTCAAGGACGTGCGCCACGGCATCGATGCATTCCCAGGGCGCCAGCATGTCGAGAACTACTCGATCAACGCTCATCGCCGGCAGTGACATCGCCACGTCCTGGAAATCGCCCACTCGACACTCCCAGTGGGTGGGCTCGGCACCAAAAAAAGTTCGGATGTTCGCCTCCGCGATTTCGGCGAACTCTTCCCGCCGCTCAATCGAGAGCACGCTGCCCGATTCTCCGACCGCTCGGAGCAACGAGAGGGTGAGAGCACCGGAACCCACTCCTGCTTCCAGCACGCGGTGACCCGGGGCCACATCGGCAACAGCCACGATGTGTGCTGAGTCTTTGGGGTAAATAATCGCCGCCCCACGAGCCATGGAGAGAACAAAGTCGCCGAGCAATGGTCGAAGTGCCAGGTACGGGACTCCGTTGCTGGTACTGATCACAGAACCCTCGGGCTTACCAATCACGTCATCGTGCGCGAGGGGTCCTTTGTGCGTGTGGTACTGGCCGCCAGCCTGCAGGGTAATGGTGTGCAGTTTGCCCTTCGGGCCGCGTAATTGGACGTGATCGCCGATGACAAAGGGTCCCCTGCGAACCTTCACGATGTGGCTCCGGCCCTGTGCACGCGCCAGGTCTCGGCTAACCGCTCTAGCCCCCGGCCTTCTAGCGAGTCCCAGAGTTCATGAACGTGCTCGCTGTGTATGTCGACGTGGAGTGGAATTCCTATGGTGATGGCGCCCGCAGAGAACGCACTGGCCGCACCATAGCTGGAATCTTCTAAGGCGACGCAGTCGCCAATCTCAACGCCCAGTGCTAGCGCGCCCTTGAGATATGCCTCCGGGTGGGGCTTTGGCTGGCTCACGTCGTCTCCGGCGACAATCGCCCGGAAAACCGGCTGGCCAAGCTCACGTGAGACCGCCTGCGCGAGCGCCTCAGCGTTCATCCGCAGCGACATGGTCACCAATGCGCAAGGAATATCGGCATCGAGGAGCTCCCTAAAGAGCTCACGGACGCCTGGGCGCCAGGGCACCGACGCCGCTACCTGTTCCAACACTCTCTGGCTGAGGCGATTAACGATGTCATCGGCAGAGAGGTCCACGCCAGCTTTTTGCAGCTCGGCTGCGGAATTCCACAGCCCGCTGCCGACGAGAGCGTAACCCTGTTCGGCGGACCACGTTCCACCGTGTTCCTCGACCAATTCCGTCTCGGCAATCATCCAGTAGGGCTCGGAATCGATGATGGTGCCATCCATGTCAAAAAGCACGGCAGCGGGAATTTTGGCGGTCACAACCATCAAGTCTAGTGGCGCCTATTGTGGGAGGTAGAGTGAAGAATCTGAGCGGAGAATTCATGACACCCACCCCCTTTTCTGACCACACCAGAGTGATGGTCGTGGCCTTCGAGGGATGGAACGACGCGGGCGATGCTGCCAGCCAGACCGCGCAGATGATCATCGATCAAGCCGAACTGCTCCCGGTCTTCTCTATCGATCCAGAGCAGTATTTCGACTTCCAGTTGACCAGGCCGCTTGTCGAGCACGCGAGCGATGGAACTCGCTTTCTGGACTGGCCCGAGGTGACCCTCTGGGCTCCAGCGCCTGACTCCGAGCCAGCACCTCTGGTGCTTCTTGGCCAGGAACCCTCCAGGCTCTGGCAGTCTTTCGCTTCCACGATGATTGACCACGCGCTCGCGCACAATGTGGAGGCGATCGTCTTCTTGGGAGCAATGCTGGCTGATGTCCCCCACTCTCGTCCGGTTCGCGTCACGGCAACCAGTGACGACGCAGCGATTCGCGAGTATTTCGACATTGAAAAGTCGACCTATGAGGGACCTGTTGGGGTCCTGACGGTCTTGGCCTTAGCTGCCGCTGAAGTGGGTATCCCGTCACTGCATCTGTGGGCCCACGTTCCTCACTACGTACACACCTCGCCCTCACCGAAAGCGACGGTGGCGCTTGCCGAGAAGCTCGAAGAGCACGTGGGAATCGTTTTGGAACGAGATGACCTAGAGGTTGAAGCTCTGCGGTGGGAAGAGGGAATTGACGCATTAGCCGCAGAAGATGACGACATGAGTGCCTACATCAGCCAGCTCGAGCAGGCCAGAGACACTGCAGATGCACCGGAGGCCTCAGGGGACGCTATCGCCCAGGAGTTTGAGAAATACCTTCGTGGCCGCCCGGATCGTCCCAGCTCAAGCGAGTCATAGGGGGCTAATGGCGCCGGTCGAAAGACCGACCATC
>JBIIRH010000054.1:0-4811 GCA_044341675.1 Pontimonas sp. | reverse complement strand
GGCGATGACAAGTTCCACACGACCCTTGTCCGAACCAGAGCGCTGATCCACCAGGCGCAGTGCACTCTGGCGCTCATTGACCAACACAGCATCGGCAAGGGATCCAAGCGCACGAGCAATAGCGGTTTCATAACCAGCGTCCACCCGCAGCGCGTCTGCAACGCTGCCGGTCACACCGGGTGCACCAGCGATGTCGGGGTCAGCGCCCTCGGTGCGAAGAGCGAGTGTCAGAGCGGAGACCTTGGCCGCCAGCGCTTCGCGCTCGCGCTCTTGCTGGTGGAGGAGATTTCTGGTCTCAGCTTCACTGGCATCGGCGAGGGCTAAGCGCTCCTCGGCTTCGGCGAGAGCCTTTTCATAAGCTTCGGTGACCACGTCGGGAGCAACCGTGTCTGTGCCCTGGAGGGCCCGCAGAGACTGTTCGGCTTGGGCAGTGCGTGCTCTGGCCTGCTCGAGGGCAGCGAGTTGGCGGTCCCACTGTGCTTGTGAGCCAGCAACGCGGGACTGCGCGACCTCAACAGCGGATTCCCGCTCTCGCAGAGCATTGTCATATTCGGCGAGCTCGCCGACCACGGAGGCGATTTCCTGATCGACAGCAGCGAGGGACGCCTTGAGGGTGGCAACGGCGGCAGAAACTTCGCCCACGACCGCCTCTTGCTTGGTGACAACCTCGAGGGCTTCCTGGCCGAGTCCTGCCGCTTGGTCAATATCAGCCTGTGTCACGGTAGTCACGACCGGGGCTTCGGTCTCATCTTCATCCCAGGTGCCAGTTCGCTCGCGAGCGATTGACTCCAGCGCCTTCAGGCGATCAAGTACAGCCCTGGCCGCAAAGTCCTGGGAGCGGGCGTGGTCCAGGCCGCTATCGAGTGCGGTCGACTCAAGCTCCTGGATGCGCCTGCGCACGCCCTCAAGCTGATCCGCGAGGGTGGCGCGCTCAGTGGCCCGCTCGCTTTCACTGCTCTGGAAGTTCTGGAGGGCCGCCCCGAGGCTGACAACATCATCGGCAAAGACGCGCGCTTGCGCGTCGCGCACGACGGCCTGAATCGTTTGTGCCTCGCGGGCAATCTCTGCCTGGCGGCCAAGCGGGGTGAGCTGGCGGCGGATTTCACCAGCGAGGTCGTTGAGCCTCGTGAGGTTCGCCTGCATAGATTCGAGCTTGCGCTGCGTCTTCTCTTTGCGCCGGCGGTGTTTGAGAATTCCCGCGGCTTCTTCAATGAAGCGACGGCGATCTTCGGGGCTGGCATGGAGAACCTGATCCAGTTGGCCCTGACCCACGATTACGTGCATTTCACGACCGAGACCACTGTCGCTCAAGAGTTCCTGAACATCGAGCAAACGGCAGGGCTCTTTATTGATGGCGTATTCGCTGCCGCCGTTTCTAAAGAGCGTGCGGGAGATGGTGACCTCGCCGTATTCAATGGGAAGCGCGCCATCGGAGTTGTCAATGGTGAGCAGCACCTCGGCGCGACCAAGGGGCGCCTTGGAGGTGGTGCCGGCAAAAATGACATCTTCCATAGAGCCACCGCGGAGAGTCTTTGCGCCCTGCTCCCCCATGACCCAGGCCAGCGCATCGACAACGTTGGATTTTCCCGAACCATTGGGGCCCACCACACAGGTGACGCCTGGCTCAAACGCAAACGTGGTCGGTTGAGCGAAAGACTTAAATCCCTTGAGGGTCAGGGACTTCAGATGCACCAGATACTCCGCTTCGCTTGCTCACCGATGTTGACGTGTTCTGGACAAACTTACCGGGTGCGAGGCACCCTCTGACACCGGGGACAGCGGTGCGAGGAGCGGTTCATAAACGGCTCGCGATGAATCGTCGATCCGCAGCGGGAACACGGTTGGCCATCTCGTCCATAAGCCTCGAGTGAGTGGGAGAAGTATCCGCTTTGCCCATTCACGTTCACATACTGTTGGTCAAAACTTGTCCCACCCTCGGCGAGGGCTTTCCGCAAGACAGCACGCACCTCCTGGAGCAGGATGCGAGTGTCCGCAGCGGTCATCCGGTTGGTGGAGTGAAGGTAGTGGCGCTTCGTGGCCCAGAGGGCCTCGTCAGCATAGATGTTCCCGATTCCACTGATCAGGTTCTGATCCAGCAGAGCGCGTTTGATATCGGTGTGCTTGGAGCGCAAACGACGGCTCCATGCGAGCTCATCAAAGTGCGGGTCGAGGGGATCCCGTGCAATGTGAGAAACGCTGAGGGGGACCACAGCCTCGTCGCTACCCAAGCCACCTGGATGACCATCGTTGGTTGGAACCAACTCATCAATGGCAAGAGAGCCAAAAATTCTTTGATCGACGAACCCCACCTGGAGAGAATCACCAGCGCGAGTCGTCAGCTCCAGAAGAACCCGCAGATGCGATCCAAAGTCTGAATCCTCATCGCACAAGAGAACCTGACCGCTCATGCCGAGGTGGCATACCACGGCGTTGCAGGTGCCCTGCAGGGGGAACCACAAGAACTTCCCTCTGCGCACGGCTGCAGTGACGACCGCTCCGGTCAGTCTCCCAACAAAGTCGTCGGGCGGACCCGGATGGCGCTTGAGCGAACGAGAATCGAGGACGGTAACGCGGGTGATGCGCGCTCCAGTGATGACATCTTCGACACCGCGTCGAACGACTTCAACCTCGGGAAGTTCAGGCATCGCCTCGTTCGGCTTCGCGAATAGCGGCTAATGCCGCGCTCGCGGCAGCGAGCTCGGCTGCTTTCTTGGAACTTCCGGTGCCATGCCCTGCAGGGCTTGAGTCACCGGGGAAACCATTGATGTAGACATCAGCGGTGAAGATTTTGGCGTGGTCTGGACCAGCATCACTGATGTTGTAACGGGGGACGCCATTGCCGGTTCTGGCCCCCCACTCTTGAAGAGCGGTTTTCGGATCGCTACTCTCACTGCGCCGGTCGGCGTCCAATACATAGTCGCCAAGGAGGCGCTCGACGAGGCCTGTGGCCGCCTCGGGACCATTTTCTAGAAACACGACGCCAATCAAGGCCTCGAGAGCATCGGCCAACAGCGAGGGCTTATCCCGGCCGCCCGTGATTTCTTCACCGCGACCCAGTCGCAGAAAGTTGCCCAGAGAAATCGTGCGCGCAATATCGGCAAGCGCAGTGGTGGAAACAATGCTTGCCCGACGCTTGGCCAACTCGCCTTCGGGAAGATCAGGGAAGTGGCGGTAGAGGGCAGCGGTGATCGACTGACCCAGAATGGCGTCGCCCAGGAACTCGAGCCGCTCGTTATCGCTGCCACCGTTTTCGTAGGCGAAAGACGAATGGGTCAATGCCTGCGCTAAGCCCTCCGTGGAGACCGACACCTGGAGGGTCTCCAGGAGCGGGCTCGCATCGAAGACCGGTTCGGTCTTCTCGGGACCAGTCACGTTAGACGTCGGCGACCTTACGGCCCTTGTATTCCATAAACAACGGGGTGCCAGCGCTGTCTTCGACAACCCGAGCGCGGTGCGGAAGGCTGTAAACGGTCTTGCCGTTTTCGACGGTCTTTACCAGCGTGGGGACTTCAGCTTTCCACGCCGAACGACGATGGTGCGTTCTCGCACGGGATTTCTTCCGCTTAGGTACCGCCATGATTTTCTTCTTTCCCTGGGTCTTTCGTGGTCTTAGGGGGCCTGTTGTCCATCTGACTCGAGTAGTTTTCCTAACTCAAGCCAGCGCGGGTCAATATCCTGGCCGCTTGTCTTGGCACTCTCACTGGTGAGTTTCTCACCGGTTGCGGGGTCCAATCCGTAACAGTCAGGCTTACATACCGGTTGGAAGGGGAGGTCTAGGACCACCGCATCCCGAATGATGCTCTCGAGCATCACAGAGTCATCAACCACCGTGTAGGAATCGGCCTCTGAAGAAGAATAGGTGAAAAGTTCCTGAAAATCGACTCGAACGGCGAGAGAAAACTCATCGAGACAGCGCACACACTCCGCGTTGGCATCGGTAGAGACCTCGCAGGTCACCAAAATTCCCTCGTGAAGGCCTTCTAAACGAAGCTCAATGGCCATCGGAGTGCCCTCTGGAACGATCGCGACAGCCTCACCATATTGCTCCGGAGCCACCGCATCGAGGGTGTGCTCGCGCATCTCCCCAGGGCTGTGCATGAGGTCTTTGACCCCGATGGTCAAGGGCGTGCGTTTACGAGAAGCCACCTCGACAGTTTAGGAGGCTACCGCTGCGAACGCCTCATCGTAGATCGCCAAGGCCGTAGCAATCTGCTCCGGCGTCACGATCAACGGGGGCACCACGTGAATCCGGTTATCCACCACGAAGGGCAAAAGTTTTCTTGCCAGCAACTCGGACTTGAGCTTGCCGATGGTTGCTGCGTCCAAGGGCTCCCTCGTCACAGGATCAGCCACCAGATCAAGAGCAAAAAAGCAGCCAAGGCCGCGAACTTCACCAATCATGGGGTGCTTGGCCGCCAGAGCGGTGAGACCAGGACGCAAATGCTTCTCCCCCATCTCACGCGCGTTCTCGACCATGCCCTCGTCGCTCATGGCATCGAGTGCTGCCACAATCGAGGCCATCGCCAGAGGGTGGCCTGAATAGGTCAGCCCGCCCGGGAACATCGTGTTGTCGAAATACTGTGACAGCGCATTCGAGAACACCACGCCACCCACTGGCACATAGCCGGAGTTCACACCCTTGGCGAAGGTGATCATGTCCGGAACAACATCGTGGGCTTGGAACGCAAACCAGTGACCGGTTCGTCCAAAGCCTGACATGACCTCATCCATGATCAGCATGATTCCGTAGCGGTTGCAGATCTCCCGCACGCCCTTCAGGTAGCCAGGTGGGGGAACCATGATTCCCGCAG
>JBIIRH010000053.1:0-4816 GCA_044341675.1 Pontimonas sp. | reverse complement strand
CTGAACTGTTCACTGTGCGGGGCAAAAGACTTCTGTGGCCCAGCAGACAACCGTTTGGGCTGCACAGGCCATGTCTTGTGCGCGCTGGGTGATGTGGCTGCCACCTCACAAGTTGGCGAACCGCGTAATGGCGACCAGGTTCGCGTCGTAGTGCGACCGGAATGGTTGGTCCCCTCACAACAGGGCATCAAGGCCAAGGTGGAGACCGTTGCTTATGCGGGCCATGACGCTCTCGTGGAGTTCTCTTTAGAGGGCCACAGCGAGCGCGTGCGCGCTCGCATTGCAGCTCCTTTCTTGCCAGCGGTGGGCCAAGATTTCTCGTTGGCCCTGCGTCATCCGGCCCTGGTTTTCCCAGCGGCCGAGGCACTCGCCGCGCTACCCTAGCGTCGTGCCAGCACAGCCCGACCTTCGTGAATCCTCGGTTCTGACCGAGGGCGTGCTTTCCCGTATTCGATCCCGCGCTAGCACCTACGACCAGAACAACGAGTTCTTCCACGAAGACCTCGAGGAACTCCGTGAGATTGGTTACCTCTCACCCCGGTCGCTGCCCCAGATGATTGCTGATCAGCTCTTACTTGCTGCGCACGCCCCCGCAACAGCGCTGGGTATTGGGATGCACCTGACCTGGATGGGCGTGGCCAGAGACATGGTGGCCTCCGGCCACAAAGAATTGCAGTGGGTCCTCGATGACGGGGCTGCCGGGGAGTTGTTTGCCTTTGGGGTTAGCGAAAAAGGCAACGACGATGTCCTCACCGATTCGACAACCCGGGTTGACGAAGTAGACGGGGGCTTTGCCTACTTTGGCACCAAGATTTTTGTGTCCTTGTCACCGGCGTGGACGCGGCTGAGCCTGTTGGGCCGTCACGGGGATGAGATTGTTCATGGTTTCATTACGCGGGACCAGCCGGGCTGGTCGAACACGCCTGATTGGGACACGCTCGGTATGCGAGCGACTCAGAGCTACACCACGAAGCTTGAGGGCGTTGTCGTCGAATCTGCCCGAGTGGCGAGGCGAATCCCGGTTGGCCCGAACGACGATGCTTTCACCGTTGCCATTTTCCAGAACTTCCTCCTGTTGGTCTCAGCCGTGTATGCGGGGATTTCTGACCGCGCTCTGGAACTAGCAATCCAGAGCGCAAAGGCCAAGACCAGCAGCATGGGCGACGGGGCAGTGGCCTCAGAAGACCCGGCAATTCGCTGGCAGGTGGCCGATGCGGGAATCGCGCTCGATGCGCTTGGTCCTCAGCTGGAGATGTATGCCAGTTGGGTGCAGGGGGCCGAAGCTCCCCACCCCCACTGGTTCCGCTTACTCTCCGGGGTGAAGCACAACAGTGTAGAAACAGCACGGAGGGTGGTGGACCAGGCAATGCGGGTTGCCGGAGGCAGCGGGTATCGCGCGGGACACGAACTCAGCCGATTACAGCGGGATGTTCTTGCTGGGGTTTATCACCCGAGTGACACCGAGGCTGTTCATCGGACTGTCGCATCAGATCTTCTGGGTCCACTCGCGTAGACCGGCATTGCTCACTGGCCTACGATGAAACCCATGGCCTCCAAGCGCACTGACGACATTTTCATTGACTCCTACGGGGTCACCATTCACTACCACGTGTGGTCGCCCGCAAAAAAGGCGAAGGCCATCGTCCAGTTGGCCCATGGCCTGGGCGAACATGCGCTTCGCTACCAGTCACTGGTTGATGCACTCGTGAAAGCCGGCTATGAGGTCTGGGCGGATGAACACCGCGGCCACGGCGCGACGGGTCTCGAGCAGTGGGAGGGCGACCACGACAAGCTGGGAAAGCTTGGCCCCGGCGGCTTGCCGGCGACCATTCAGGCGGTGCGTAACCTCACCGATGTCATCGTAGAGAATCGCCCCGGAGTCTCCGTATTCTTCCTTGGTCACAGTTGGGGCTCGCTTATTGGGCAAATTCTTCTCAACAAGGGTGACGCCCATCGCTATGGCGGAATGGTAATGACCGGAACGGCCTACCGGGTCCCCGGATACATGAACGCTGGTGACTTGAACGCCAAGCACAAGCACTTGGGCACGATCGGCGCCGAGTGGTTGAGCCGTGATGTGAGCGTCCACGAGGCCTGGCGAAAAGATCCACTCACGTTCGTTGCCAACACGATGAAGCTTTTTGGCCCCATTGACGCAGCCAGGCTCATTGGCGTCCCCAAGCCGTTGGACAAAGACATCCCGCTTCTGCTGATGGTCGGCTCAGATGACAGCCTGGGCGGCGAGAGAAGCGCCAAGAAGCTAGCTGATGCGTATGTTGCCGTGGGTGCCAGCGACGTTGAACTCGTCGTTTATGAGGGTGCGCGTCACGAGGTATTCAATGAAACTAACGCCGCCGAGGTCCGCCAGGATCTGGTCGCCTGGCTTGATAGCAGGCTCCAAGCACCAACCGCCTAGGCTGAAGACGTGCACGCTGAATACAAGGTCCCCGGGGGCAAACTTGTCGTTGTTGACCTAGAAGTGGACGCTCAGCGCATCACGTCTGTCCAGGTCGCGGGCGACTTTTTTCTCGAACCCGATGACGCGCTTGACCTGATTAACCGAGCCATTGTGGGCCTCTCGGTCAGCTCTTCGGCTGAGGGAATTGCTGACGCCATCAGAGCGGCCCTGCCGGGGGATGTCGTGATGATGGGCTTTAGCCCAGAGGCGATTGGAACTGTCGTTCGCCGGGCAATAACTGGCGCCAGAAGCTTTCTCGACTACGACTGGGAATACATCCCCCCAACTCCTCTGGAGCCCCTCGAGCAGATGGCCCTCGATCAGGTTCTTGCCGAAGAAGTCGGCGCAGGCAATCGTGGTCCGACCCTTCGTATTTGGGAGTGGGCGAAGCCTGCGGTGGTTATTGGGTCGTTCCAGTCACTCAAGAACGAAGTGGACCTGGATAACGCTGCCAAATACAACATGGAGGTCGTCCGCCGGGTCAGTGGCGGCGGCGCCATGTTCATGGAGCTTGGCACCGCCATTACCTATTCGCTGTATGCCCCGACCGACCTGGTCGCAGGGATGAGCTTTCAAGACTCGTACGCGTTCCTCGATGACTGGGTGATTCAGTCTTTGCGGGGCCTAGATATTGACGCCAGTTATAAGCCGTTGAACGACATCACCAGCCCTTCAGGCAAGATTGGGGGCGCTGCGCAGAAACGCCTCGGCAGCGGCGCAGTCTTGCACCACGTGACCATGGCCTATGACATGGACGGTGACCGCATGGTCGAGGTGTTGCGCATTGGGCGAGAGAAAATCAGCGACAAGGGTGTGGCTAGTGCGAACAAGCGAGTCGACCCGCTGAAAGCCCACACGGGGCTCAGCAAAGAAGCCATCCAAGACCATCTTGTCGGCACCTTCAAGGCTCTCTATGGCCTGCGCACCGGAGGCGTCACCGAGAACGAAATGGCCAGAGCTAGGGCTCTGGCGGTGGAAAAGTTTGCCACCCCCGAGTGGTTGTATCGGGTGCCGTGAGTCCTCCAGAACCGATTCGCCGCCGACTCAGCCTGCGAGGGCTGGTTTTGTCGCTCGTCCTGACTGGTGTGCTGGTCGGCGCAGTCGTGGTCTCTGCTATCACCGGTCAGTTAGCGGTGACCGCCTCTGATGTGGTCGGCTCAATCCTTGGATGGCTAGGTATCGACACCTCTCTTGCCCCAGAGGACCCAGTTGTCGAAGCAACCCTCCAGGTGGTGCGCTTCCCGAGAATTGTGATGGCGCTTGCAGTTGGCGCAGCCTTGGCTGTCGCCGGCGCTCTCATGCAAGCGGTTTTTGGAAACCCTTTGGCGGAGCCAGGTGTAGTGGGCGTTTCTGCGGGGGCGGCACTGGGCGCGTCCACCGCGATTGTGTTTGGAATCTCTGCCGGAGGCGGCGGGGTCGCCTTGCTGGCATTCCTCGGCGGACTGTTGGCGACTTTGTTGGTTTATGCCGTGGCGCGCGCAGGTGGGCGCACTGAGGTTGTCACGCTGTTGCTCACCGGTATCGCCATCAATGCTTTTGCTCAGGCCGGACTGGCGTTCGTTCTTTTTCTGGCGGACACCGCCAGCCGCGAGCAGATTGTCTTCTGGCAGTTGGGTTCACTCGCCGGTTCGGTGTGGTCAGAAGTTATCATCGTTCTACCCGTCTTGGTGCTCGGCACCATCGTTGCGGTGATGATGGCTCACCGTCTTGACCTTCTGGCCCTTGGCGAGCGCAACGCTCGCCATTTGGGGGTTGATGTTGAGCAGTTGCGAATCATCGCCATTGTGCTGGTGGCATTGTTGACCGGTGTGGCAGTGGCGTTCGCTGGGATTATTGCCTTTGTCGGCTTGGTGGTGCCCCACATTATCCGGATGGCTTTGGGCCCTGCCCACCGAGGGCTCCTTGTTGCCAGTGCCGTCGGGGGCGGAGCCCTGCTGGCCATTGCTGATCTGTTGACCAGGACTCTGGTGGCTGGTGCTGATCTGCCCATTGGCATGTTGACCGCCCTGGTTGGCGGGCCCTTCTTCTTTGCGCTGCTGTATCAGCAGCGACGACGCAGCGGAGGGTGGGCATGACGACACCGTTGGTTGCACTTCGGAGCGTGAGCGTCGAGCTCGAGGGGCGAAACATCATCAGGGACGTGAGCCTCGAGGTTCACCCCGGAGAAGTGCTCGCGCTGGTTGGCCCCAACGGCGCCGGAAAATCGACTGTTCTTTCCCTGATGGCCGGCGATTTGGCGCCAACGAAGGGCAGTGTGGTTCTCGGCGACAAGGAAGCCTCGCGCTATCGTCCGGAGGACGCAGCGCGGTTGCGCTCCATGTTGATGCAATCCAACACCGTGTCTTTTCCTTTCACTGT
>JBIIRH010000023.1:0-15025 GCA_044341675.1 Pontimonas sp. | reverse complement strand
GCGAGCGTTCATTTTCAGCAGTTCGATGCTGAGTGCCGTGGCTGCCGGGATCGGCCTCCTGCGCCAAACCATCCGCCGGCCCTTCAGCTGGCAGATCGGCCTATTGTGGGCAAGCTGGATAATTTCCCTGGTGCTGGCGATCGCCAGTGTGCGGGAGCGCTCGCGCTCTGAGACGTAAGAAACAGGGCCGGCTGCGGGACTTGAACCCGCAACCTTCCGATTACAAGTCGGATGCGCTACCAATTGCGCCAAGCCGGCACGCTGGTGGTTTCCCACCAAGCGACAACACTACCGCGGGTAGTGAACTATCCGCTGGTCTCCAGGGAAGCGACGAAGCTAGCCAAGTCGCCGTGAATCTCAGGCTGGTATTCCTTACCGTTGACCAACACGGTGGGGGTACCCATCACCAGAGGAATCTCGGAATTGCGCACCGGCAGAGGACCTGTGCTCATCGCGCGTCCCGTCGCGGCGGACACCCAGTTCGCAAAAGTCTCGTCCTTGATGCACGACTCGATCAATTCGACATTGGTCGCTCCTGAGGCCGACACCAGTTCGACCATCTCATCGTCGGTGAGCTCATACTTTGTCGGAGGAACCGGCTGGCTTGCTAGCAAGAGGTCGCTGTAGTCAAAGAAGTTGTTGGGCGAGTGCTCAGCAACACACGCGACGCTGTTGGCGGCTCTGGTTGCGTAGCGAGTGCCGGCAGTCTGAGCGTCACGGAAGGCCAACGGGTGGTACTCGACCGTTGCCGTTCCGTTCTCGAGCCAGGTGCGAAACAGCGGGCCATAGACCGACTCGAACTGCGCACACGCTGGGCAGGAATAGTCGATGAAGATATCAATCGCGGGAATACCCTCAGGGTTCTCAGCGGAGGGGGTTGGCGCCTCTTCGGCGGCGAGCGCCGGGGTCGATACGGCGACGAATCCCTGGCCGATCTTGATGCCATCGCTTTGCATGTTGAGGGGGCCAGGTCCTGGAGGACGCAGCGAGGAAATAATGAACACGGTTACCACAGCGATGACCGCGATGATGCCCACTGCGAGGGAACTCTGAACCAGGACCTTGTTGCGCTTGGCCTTCTTCGACTGTGCCTCACGAAGAGTGCGAGCCTTGTCTCTGGCTTCCTGGCGCTTTTCGTTCTTGGTGGGGCGCGATTCAGAATTCATCGAAACTCTCTTTTCAGCAACAGCGTCTGTCTCGGGGTTTCACCCCAGACTGGCAAATATTTCCTCAGCGGGAGCTGAGAGGTGCCAAGGGGCAATACTAACCCCGAAAGCTGGGGCATGGCCAACTCGGAAAAAGTGGGCGCGAGAACCTGGCATACTGGCAGGGCGTTCACAGTGATTATGTGAACCATCCATTCACAACGGATCGTCCGGCACGTACCTGCCGGTGAAGGAGAAAAAATCATGGCGTCAGTGACGTTTGACAAAGCAAGTCGCATCTATCCGGGAACCACCACTCCAGCAGTGGATTCCCTCGACCTCACCGTTGATGACGGTGAGTTTCTCGTCCTCGTAGGTCCCTCTGGTTGTGGCAAGTCCACATCGCTGCGGATGCTCGCAGGCCTCGAAGAAATCAACGCCGGGCGCATACTCATTGGTGACCGTGACGTCACCGATGTTGCCCCTAAAGACCGCGATATCGCGATGGTGTTTCAGAACTACGCCCTCTACCCTCACATGAGCGTGGCCGAGAACATGGGCTTCGCGCTCAAGATCGCCGGTGTCAACAAGGACGAGCGCCTCGCCCGGGTCGTTCAGGCAGCCAAGCTCCTTGACCTTGAGCCCTATCTCGACCGCAAGCCGAAGGCACTCTCCGGTGGTCAGCGCCAGCGAGTCGCCATGGGACGCGCAATCGTTCGTGAGCCCCAGGTCTTCTTGATGGATGAGCCGCTGTCTAACCTGGATGCGAAGCTTCGCGTTCAGACCCGCACCCAGATTGCCTCGCTGCAGCGCCGACTCGGTGTGACGACTGTCTACGTGACCCACGACCAAACCGAAGCGCTCACCATGGGTGATCGCATCGCAGTGTTGAAGGATGGCGTCCTCCAGCAGGTCGGAACCCCACGGGACCTCTACGAAGCTCCTGCGAACTCTTTCGTTGCAGGCTTCATTGGCTCACCCGCGATGAACCTCTTTGACGCAGACGTTGTCCAGGGCGGCGTGCAGTTTGGCACCGCAACCGTCAAGGTTGACCGCAACACCCTCTCCGGTGCTACCGGCAGTCGCGTCACCGTCGGAATTCGTCCCGAGGACCTGACCGTCTCCAAGACGGGCGAGGGCCTGCAGACCACCGTCGAGCTCGTCGAAGAGCTGGGTGCCGATGGTTACCTCTATGGCAGCACTCAGGTGAACGGCCAGAACATCGATGTCGTTGTCCGAGTCGACGGAAGAAACCACCCGGTTGCAGGGGACAAGATCTCTTTGCTCCCGATCGAACACCACATGCACGTGTTCGACACGGCAACCGGAGTGCGACTCACCAAGGAAGCCATCTCCGCTGGTTCCTAGAACTGTGGTTGGTGTGGGGAGGAGATCCTCCTCCCCACACAACACAACGAAGGCAGGGTCATGAGCGGGTCGCTCTCGATCACCGCTTCTGTAGCGAGCCCTGAGCTTCTCGAACTGCCATGGGAATTACCCCTGGAGCAGTGGCCCGACAAAACAGTCGCTGCTTTGCCCAAGGGTATTTCCCGCCACATCGTGCGCTTTATTCACATGGGTGCCCACATTGTGGCGGTAAAGGAAACCACGGAACCCCTGGCGGTTCGCGAATACAAGATGCTGAAGAAGCTCACAAAACTCCAGGTGCCGTGCGTCAAACCCGTTGCCATCGTTTCTGGCCGCACCGATCGCCACGGTGCCCCCCTTCCCACGGCACTGGTCACCAGACACCTTCGGTTCTCGCTTCCTTATCGGGCGCTCTATTCACAAACTCTCCGCCCTGACACCGCGACCAGGCTTGCTGACGCTTTGGCTGCCTTATTGGTTCGCCTTCACATCGTCGGATTCTTCTGGGGAGATGTGTCTCTTTCGAACACTCTGTTCCGGCGTGATGCGGGCGCCTTCGCCGCTTACCTTGTCGACGCTGAGACGGGGGAGTTGATGCCGGGCAGCCTCTCCGATGGCCAGAGGGAAAACGACCTCGAGATTGCCAGAATCAATGTTGCAGGCGAACTTCTCGACCTTCAAGCGGGAGGTCGCCTCGACGACGACATCGATCCCGTGGTCGTCGCGCAGTCGATTATTGAGTCCTATCGGCTGCTCTGGAGCGAACTGACCGGCTGGGAAAGCTTTGACCAGTCTGAGCGCTGGCGCATCTCCGAGCGAGTTCACCGCCTCAACGAATTGGGGTTCGACATCGAAAACCTCACCATCTCCAGCAATGACGCGGGAACGAAACTGCAGATTCAACCCAAAGTCGTCGACGCGGGACACCACACCAGACGCCTGCTGCGCCTCACCGGCATTGATGCCGGTGAGAACCAAGCCAGGCGCCTACTCAACGACCTCGACTCTTATCAGGCCTTCCATTACCCCAGAGAGGACGTCGACGAAGAAATGGTTGCCCATGAGTGGCTGAGCGAGGTTTATGACCCGGTTATCCGCTCGATTCCGAAGGAATACCGGGGAAAACTGGAACCAGCGGAAATCTTCCACCAGTGGCTAGCGCACCGCGCGTCCAGGTCACAAAAGGAAGATCGCGACATCACCCGGGACGAAAGCGTCGCCTCGTACATCGATGAGGTGTTGCAACACCGCAGGGATGAGGCGATGGTGACCGGACCGCCCACGGAAGCCATCACCATGCCAAACCCCACCATTGAGCTCAACTGGCGGGATCGGGTTTAGAGGCTCTTGCCCGCGAGAAAGCGCCCTCTCGTAATCTCATAGAGAACGACGCTGGCGGCAATGCCAGCGTTCAACGATTCGGCGTTCGAACTAATGGGGATCGTCACAATGGCGTCGCAGGTCTCGGTGATGAGCCTCGAGAGGCCCTTGCCCTCGCTGCCAACAACCAAGACAACAGGCGCTTTGCCAAAGTCCATACCCGGGGTCGGGACATCTCCGCCACCATCGAGACCTACCACCATGTATCCGCGCTCTTGAAACGCTTTGAGCGTCTGTGTCAGATTCGCGGCCATTGCTACCGGGGTGCGAGCAATCGCTCCGGCTGAAGTTTTCCAGGCGGCAGCGTTCACGCCAACCGAGCGGCGCTTGGGAAGAATCACACCGTTGCCACCAAACGCGGCGACGGAGCGAACAATCGCGCCGAGGTTCCTAGGATCGGTAACCCCATCCAGGGCAACAAAAATCGGCGTTGAGGTGTGCTTCTCTGCTTTGTCCGCTAATTCCATCGGGTGCACATAGTTGTAGGGCGGAACGCTGAGTGCAATGCCCTGGTGCACGGTATCGGGACCAGTCATCCGGTCGAGCTCGGGCCTCGGAATCTCCAGAAGAGGCAACCCACGCTTGTTGGCGAGCGCCAAGGTTTCGCGAACGCGATCGTCCATGTCGATCTTTGTCGCCACATGCAAGCTGACTGCAGGAATCTTTGCGCGCATGGCTTCCAGAACGGAGTTACGACCCGTCACGAGCTCGGTGTCAGCGCTGAGTGGCCGAACAGTGCGCCTGGCGGGCGCCGGACTCGAGGAAGCTCCGTGCCGAGCTTTGGCGCTCGCCAAGCGCTCCTTGGCGGCTTTCCGTTTGCCCGCTGGGTGCCAGGATCGGTCTTCAGCCTTTGGTGTGGGGCCTTTGCCCTCTAAGGCTTGGCGGCCATGCCCGCCAGTACCCACGGTGGGGGTCTTTTTGGTTTTGCGCGCTGTGGGGTGACCTTTCTTAGCCACGAATACTCCAGGTGCTTCCCGAGGCGCCGTCGTTCACATCAATGCCTGCACGGTCCAAAACATCACGGAGGGCGTCGGAGAGCTCGAAGTTCTTCTCCGCTTTTGCGTGCCATCGCAATTCGATAACCGATTCCACTAGTGATGCCAATGCCCCGTCGCCTCTCGATGACCCTCGTGCCCACTCAGAATCGAAGGGGTCAATACCTAAGACTCTCACCATTGCGCGGACCTCGCTCGCCGAGGACGCCGCCAGTGCACGATCCCCCGAGTCCAGAGCATTATTTCCCGCCCGAACGGTCTCGTGAACAACGGCCAGGGCCGCTGGAACGGAGAGGTCCTCGTCCATCGCCGAAGCGAAGGCGGTGGGAACCACGGTCCCCTCAATATCCACGCCGTCTTGGCGGGCCCTCAACAAGAAACCTTCGATGCGCGCAAAAGCAGCAGTGGCTTCATCCAAGAAACCATCGTGCAGATCCAGTTCGGAGCGGTAGTGCGCAGACGCCAGTGCGTAGCGGGCGATGATTGCTGGTGCTTTATCCAGGAGATCAGCTGCATAGACGCTGTTGCCCAGCGACTTCGACATCTTCTGCCCGCCGACCACTACGAGGGCGTTGTGAAGCCAGTGCCTGGCGTATGCGTGGCCGGCAGCGGCCGACTGCGCTAATTCGTTTTCGTGGTGGGGGAATCGAAGATCAACGCCACCACCATGAATGTCGAATTCTCCACCGAGGTAGCGCATGGACATGGCCGAGCACTCGATATGCCAGCCGGGCCGGCCGGCACCCCACGGCGCTGGCCACGACGCGGTGGCTGGCTCGCCAGCCTTGTGGCCCTTCCAGAGAGCAAAGTCCTCGGGATTGCGCTTGGTACCAGGAGCATCATTGCCGGCTCGAAGATTCTCGACGCTTTGGTGGGTGAGCTCCCCGTAGGTGGGCCAGCGGGCAACATCGAAGTAGACATCACCGGACCCGTCGTCTGTGGCATAGGCGTGACCGGTCGCGATGAGCTGACTAATCAGCTCGATCATCGCCGGGATATCCCCGGTTGCCCGCGGCTCACGGGTGGGCGGGAGGATGTGCAACGCGCTGGTGGCGTCGTGGAATTCTCGTTCTACTCTCTCGGCAAGCGCCCACCAGGCTTCGCCCGTTTCCGCCGACTTTTCTAAGATCTTGTCGTCAATGTCCGTGACATTGCGCACCAAAGTCACCTGAAGCCCGCGGTAAATAAACCACCGCGACCATAGGTCGTAGACCAGCGCACTTCTCAGGTGACCAACGTGTGGGGCCGACTGAACAGTCGGTCCACACACATAGAGCGACACGTGACCTGGCAGGAGGGGGACAAAGTCCACCACATCCTGGCGTTTCGAGTCATAGAGTCTGATGGCCACCGCTTCATGGTAGCGAGAGAGTGCTCTCTAGCCCGGTCGGCCTGCCGAGGGGGCTAGAGCCTAAACGGCGACCAGGACGGCTGTTGCAAGGGCTGCAGCGCCCTCGCCACGACCGGTAAAGCCAAGCCCATCGCTCGTGGTGGCACTGAGTGCTACCGGGCACCCCACCAGTTCGCTCAAGAGGGTCTGCGCTTCGAGCCGGCGTGGCCCAATCTTTGGTTTCTGCGCAATGACCTGTACCCCCACAGAACTGACCACATAACCAGCGCCTTGGACCAGGGTTAGCGCGTGCTCGAGGAACACGCGACTATTCGCGCCGTCAAACTCTGGGCGATTGGCACCGAAGTGGGTGCCAAGATCTCCCAGGCCAGCAGCCTGCAAAATCGCGTCAACAATGGCGTGGATGACGACGTCGCCATCGCTGTGACCGGCGAGTCCATCTTCCCCGGGCCAGACCAAGCCAGCTAACGTGAGCGGAACGCCTGGGTCGAACTGGTGAACATCCACTGCGGTTCCCACACGATGGCCTCCAGCGCCACCAAGAACTGATGCCGCACGCTGCAGATCAGCGGGATACGTAATTTTGAAGCTCATGGCATCGCCATCGACCGCGACCACGTCGTGGCCGGCTGCGCGAAGGACTGCAGCATCGTCGGTGAAATCACCCTCGATGGACTCGTATGCGGCAATCAGCGATGCCGCCTGGAAACCCTGCGGGGTCTGGACGGCGCCCAAAACGGAGCGGTCCACGGCATCGCCTGTGGCCATAGAGGACCGATCAACACTGACCAGAGTGTCCACCACTGGAATCTGGGGCACAACGCCCTGCGCGCCGCCAGTCAGGGCATCCAGTACTCGGTCAAACACGGCAACAGGCGTCAGTGCCCGAGCAGCATCGTGAATCAGCACGGTCGTAGTGCCAGCGGGCAGTGCGGCAAGGCCTGCCCGAACACTGTCGGTGCGGGTGTCACCGCCGGTGACGACCGTGACGTCGCCATATGGAGCCAACAGGTCTCGAGCTGGGATTTCCCACCCCGGAGGGGCAACTACGACCAAAGAAAAGGGTTTGGACCAGTCCTGGACGGCTCGGACGCACTGCTCGAGCAGGGTCGCACCCGCTAGTGGAACAAAGGCTTTCGGCCGGTTAGAGCCAAGTCTCGTGCCGCTGCCGGCCGCGACAATGACTACCGCAGTGGTCACTGATCGTGGCCTTTGAGTTCGACCTAGGAGGCGAGAACTTCGTCGAGAACCGTCGAAGCCTTCTCTTCATCAGTCTTTTCGGCAAGAGCAAGCTCAGAGATCAAAATCTGACGTGCCTTGGCGAGCATTCTCTTCTCACCAGCACTCAAACCACGATCTTGATCGCGACGCCACAGGTCGCGGACGACCTCGGACACCTTGATGACATCGCCGGAGGCGAGCTTCTCGAGGTTTGCCTTGTAGCGCCTGGACCAGTTGGTGGGCTCTTCGGTGAAGGGAGCGCGCAGGACTTCAAATACCTTGTCGAGGCCCTCTTTGCCGATAACGTCGCGGACGCCGACCAAGTCAACGTTCTCAGCGGGGACCTCGATAGTGAGATCGCCCTGCTTCACATTGAGCTTGAGGTACATCTTTTTCTCGCCCCTAATGGTGCGAGTCTTAACCTCGGTGATGGTAGCCGCTCCGTGGTGGGGATATACGACTGTTTCGCCAACTTCAAACAGCATGCTTGCCAACCTTTCCCAACTTTCCATTTTAGCACAGTGAGCCCCCTGCACTAACCCCCTCTTATGCGGGCTGGAAGGGCCCCATGGCGCCGGTCTAGGCGCCCATTCCAGTAGGCTGGAAGCGTTCACCATTGCAGTGGACGCCACAGGCGGTAAGCCTCACCAGCCATCGGAAGGATGTTTCGTGCGACGCCGTTTCTTTGCGCCACTTGTCATAGCAGCCGCCGTGATCACCGGAACCACGGGGTGCACTCTCTCGGCTGAGATTGCGACGATGAAGGAATACGACCCCTCAGACGGTGTTGGCGCTGACCTCGGGGAGCTCGCACTGCGCAACATTCTTTTGATCAGTAACGACGCTGGCGAAGCCAATCTCGTGATGACTGTGGTGAACACCAGCGGTGAAGACGTCACTCTGAATGTTCAATTCGATCAGGGTTCTACGCGAATCACCGAACCACTGAGGCTTCCCGCGGTTCCAGAGCGCACCCGTATTGGTGATGACCCGAGCGCTGGGATTCTGATGTCGGGGCCAGACCTCATCGTCGGTGGCTTGTTCCCCGTCTACTTTGAGTACGGCAATGTCCCCGGCGAACTGGTGTTTGTGCCAGTACTCGATGGCACACTGCCCGAGTACGAACTTCTCGTTCCTTAAGCTTCGAAACGGTATCCAAGCCCTCGGACCGTGACAATCATGGTCGGCTCGGAAGGGTTGTCCTCAATCTTTGATCGCAAACGCTTGATGTGAACGTCAAGCGTCTTGGTGTCCCCGAAGTAATCGGAGCCCCAGACACGATCGATGATCTGGCCTCTGGTGAGAACACGGCCGGCGTTCAGCATCAAGAGCTCAAGAAGCTCAAACTCTTTGAGCGGCAACGACACCGGGGTGCCCCGCACTACCAACTGGTGCCGATCGCTATCCAGCACAATGCCGTGGTATTCCAAGATGCTCTGTGACGCGTGGGGGTCTTCAGCCCGGCGTCGAAGGACAGCCTTGATTCGCGCGAGTAACTCCCGTGATGAATAGGGCTTGGTGACATAGTCATCGGCGCCGAGTTCCAAGCCGACAACAATGTCCACCTCAGAATCTTTGGCCGTCAACATAATGATCGGCAACGACGAGCGTTGGCGAACCTCGCGACAGACTTCGGTGCCGGGCAAGCCCGGCAACATGAGGTCCAGAAGCATCAGGTCAGGTGGCGCTGCCTCGACTGCACTCACCGCGGCGAGGCCGTTATCGACGACCTGGACCTCGTAGCCCTCCCTGCGCAGCAGGTAGGACAGTGGTTCACTGAGGGATTTCTCGTCTTCGACTAGCAGGATTCTCGTCATGCGCTGCCTCTCAGTGGTGCCTCGTCGTCGTCAGTGCGAAGCATCGGTATCTCATCGGTTGCGAGATACTCGGCAGGTCGCGGAAGTTTCTTGGGCTTGAGTTCGGTAATGGGCCCGGTCTGACTGAGGCGTTCGGTCACGACATCCGCAGGTGCTTCGCGCAGGCGGATTGTGAAGGTCGAACCCTTGCCGAGCTGGGACCACACGCGAACGTCGCCCTGGTGGTTGTTCACAACGTGCTTAACAATGGCCAGGCCAAGCCCTGTTCCGCCGGTTTCACGCGACCGGGCCGGATCGCTTCGATAGAAGCGCTCAAAGATTCTCTCGAGGTCGTTGTTCGCAATGCCTTGACCCTGGTCTGTCACGGAAATTTCGACGATTCCGTTCTTGACCGCCGCCCCCACCCCCACGCGGGAGGGCCCGCGGGAATAGGTGATCGCGTTGCGCACCAGATTGTGCACGGCTGTGACCAGCGACGTGCCATCGCCCAGGACATAGGCGCCGGTGCTTGCGGAAACCGCCACTGTGATGCCGGACTTCTTCGAGAGAACAGCGTTAGAGGAAATTGCCTGCTCCACCACCGAGTCAATCGAGACCACATCGGGGTCCTGAATGGTGCCCACTGATTGAAGCCTGGTGAGTTCAATAATGTCGTTGGTCATCTCGGCAAGCCTGTGACCTTCGCGCTCCAGAGTTTCGGCAAACGCGCGAACTTGCTCTGGGTCATCGGCTGAATACTGGAGCGCTTCGGCCAGCAGAGACACAGCGCCAATCGGTGTCTTCAACTCATGGGAAATATTGGCCACAAAATCGCGCCGAACAGCGTCAAGGCGATACATCTCAGACCGGTCATCAGCCACTACCAACATGAGCCGAAGACCCAGTGGCGCAACCCTCACCAACAAGTGCACGGGGGGCGCGTCGCGCCCGGTTCCGGGAAGTTCAAACTCTCGGGACGCAGGCACGCCCTCGACCCGGGCTTCTTTCACTAGATCAAGGATCGGCTGATACACGATGTCTCGGTTGTCGACAATCCCAAGCGCCACCGCAGACTTTGACACTCTCAGCACCCTGTTGTCGGCATCGAGCACCACTCCGGTGGCGCCGATGACTTCAAGGGCGGTATCAACACCATCTGGAACCGGGGGCTCAAGAACCTGCTCGGCGCGCCGGTGCCATCCTGCCCCGGCCCAGACCAGAGCGGCGATGCCAAGGCCCAGCGCAATGCCGAGTAGCAGCATCCACGCGGGTGACCATAAGGGCTCCATGCCCCAAGCCTACGGTGCGCGCTTCGACCAAAGAAGTGTCCCTGGCGCTAAACTCAGCCAAAAGAAGCGAGTGTTAAGCGAAATCTCACTGTTTGTTAACCCAACTGCGAGAAGTTGTGAACACCCGAATACCGCTCGATTGAGG
This sequence comes from Pontimonas sp., assembly GCA_044341675.1. Classification (GTDB taxonomy): domain Bacteria; phylum Actinomycetota; class Actinomycetes; order Actinomycetales; family Microbacteriaceae; genus Pontimonas. The sequence goes on along the minus strand of JBIIRH010000023.1, from coordinate 4,335 downwards.
AGCACCATGCGCGAGCTTTTCCAACAAGAACTCCACGAGGTTCAAGACCGCCTTGTTGAGATTGCCGAACTAGTCGTCAATGCCATTACCGACGCCGTTGAAGCCTTCAACAAATCAGATGTGACCCTGGCCGAATCCGTCATTGTCCGCGACAACAAGATCGACGACGCAGTCGTCGCTCTTGATGAACTTGCCATCGCCATCATGGCGCGGCAGGCCCCAGTGGCAAAAGATCTGCGCCTTGTCGTCAGCGCCTTGCGCATCAGCGCATCGCTGGAGCGCATGGGTGACATGGCAGAGCACCTCGCTCAGCTGGCTCGCTACCGCTTCCCCGAGAAGGTTGTTCCCAAGACCATTCGTCCTATCTTCAAAGAGATGGGCTCGCTCGACATCGAGCTTGCGAAGATGCTGGTTGTTCTCTTGAAGACCGAAGATGTTGCCGTCGCTGAGAAGATCCGCGACGAAGACGACAAGGTCGACGCTTTGCACCTCTCCGTATTCGAGACGGTGCTCAGCGACTCATGGAGTCAAGAAACCGAGACCACGGTGGATGCCACCCTCGCGTCTCGCTACCTTGAGCGCTTCGCAGACCACGCGGTCTCGATTGCCAAGAAGATGTTGTATCTCGCGACTGGTGAATGGAACCAGCCCAAGCACTAGCGCTTCTTAGTTCCCTGTTTTGCCACAGCGGCGGCTCCCGCAGCAGCGGCAGCAGGATCTAGGTACTCACCGGGCTTCGCGGTCTTCATGTTCTTGTCCAGGTGATAGACCAGAGGAATTCCCGTCGGGATATTCAGCTCGGCAATGTCCTCATCACTGATGCCCTCGAGGTGCTTCACCAGACCTCGGAGGCTGTTGCCATGGGCAACGACGAGCGTGACTTTGCCAACGGCAACATCGGAGGCGATATCTGATTTCCAATAGGGCAACATCCGATCGATGACGAGTTTCAACGACTCGGTCTTCGGCACGAAAGCCTCGATGTCCGCATAGCGGGGGTCACCCTGCTGCGCGTAAGTGTTTTTGGGGTCAATCGGTGGCGGGGGAACATCGAAGCTCCGACGCCACAGCTGAAACTGCTCATCACCGTATTGAGACAGCGTTGCAGCTTTGTCTTTGCCCTGGAGGGCACCATAGTGACGCTCGTTAAGACGCCACGAGCGTTTGACGGGAATCCAGAGGCGATCTGCGGCGTCCAAAGCACCATTCGCGGTCTGGATGGCGCGCGTGAGGAGTGAAGTGTGGACGACATCGGGAAGCAGTTTGTGCTGGACCATCAGCTCGCCGGCCCTCTTGGCCTCTTTGTGACCCTGATCGGTCAGGCGAACGTCGACCCAACCAGTGAACAGGTTTTTGCTGTTCCACTCGGATTGACCGTGGCGAAGAAGAATGAGCGTGTGAGCCATAGCCCAAGCCTACCGATTAGCTGCGGCTGCCCAACCGAGGCAGCCGTGGCACAGCCCTGGTCGCACCGGCATCAACGGGGACAAGCACTTCTTGGGTCGCAGGGATCCGCGTGTTTCCAGAGACAACCTCGAGCTCACCGGTGGAATCCACGGAACGCTTCACCAGAGCTAACGCGATAGGGCCAAGCTCGTAGTGCCATGCCGCGCGGGTAATGGATCCGATGTCGCGCTCCCCCGCCATCACTCTGTCTCCGGTAATCGGAATCAATGACTCAGACCCGTCGAGGTGAAGAAGGACCAGACGCCTCGGTGGGTGACCAAGATTGTGGACTTTCGCCACAGTCTCCTGCCCTCGGTAACAACCCTTGTTCAGATGCACTGCAGTCCTCAACCAATCACACTCGTGTGGCAGGGCCTTGTCATCTACTTCGTGCAGAGATGGTCGTCCAGCGGCAATCTCCAGACCTGCCAGGGCGAGGGTCCCAGCCTTGCTCACACCCTCAAGGCGTGGCGCGGTGGCCTGGGAATAGACGCTATAGACCATGGCGAAATCGGCTCCGGGGTGAGTCTCTGGCGCATAGCCGACCGATCCGTCCTGAACGGTGGGCCACGGATCAACAAGGCGAACGTGCGGTGTTTCGGGGGTCAGTAGTTCACTCCCCGCAGACGCTGCGATGAACCAGCTCCCTGGCTCGTGCGTGAGTGTCACCTGCATACGAAACTTCATGGATTCAAGCCAGGCAAACAAAGCCGCTCCCCGACCAGGGGCGCTCAGTAGCCACGCACACTCGCCATCGTCGTGAATCAGGAACGCGTGTTCGATGTGACCGTGAGGGTCCAGAATCAAGCTTTCTTTCGTGACACCGGGCGCCAGGTCCAGGACGAGCTGGGTAATCAGGCTGTTCAGCCACACCAGCCGATCGGGCCCGGTGACCTGAACAATCTCGCGGTCAGAAACGTCGACTAATGCCTCGCCTCTGGCGAGCGCTCTCATCTCGCCAAGAATGTCGCCGAAATGTTCACCTGTCATCTGGTGATCACCCCGAGCGCTAAATCAGTGATTAGCGCTGACCCCGAAAGAGGTTCAGCACAACAATTCCTGACACCCACGCAATCGCAAGAGCTGCGAGAACGAGGAGTCCGAGGAAAAAGATTTCGATGGCGAGAAGCATGTCTTCAGTCTACGACGGAGAGCACCTGAAATACCACGGCGGCAAGCGCAGTTAACAGCGCACTCCCGGTTATTGCCAAGGACAACCTCCGCACCAGTCCCTCGGATTGATAGGCAACAACCTGCAAGATGAACGCCATCAACAGTGACCCCGCCAGCACGGCAACCATGCTGGCCACACGATTGTCTTCGCTGACGAGAAAACCCACCAAGCCAACACCAATAGCGGTGACAACCCAGACGGGGACGACATTAATCAATAACTTGGCCACACCACCATGCTAGAGCGCGGTTACACTGGAGTTTGGAACCAAGTCAGCCGGGGGTGATGCCACAGTGGCAAGCATTCTTGTGTTGAGCCCTGACGATGCCTCGCAGGTGTTGCCCTCCCTGAGCCTTCTGAACCACCGGGTACGCACGATTCCTGCTGAGCCAGCCGCTCTCGTGAACGCCCCGCACTCCGATGTGGTGATGGTGGATGCCAGGGGCGATCTGGTCCAAGCCAAGGCCCTCTGTCGCATTCTGACGACCACCGGGATTTCCGCAGCTTTGATCGTTGTGGTGACGGAGGCGGCAATGCCAGCCCTCAACTCCGAGTGGGGCTTTGACGATATTGTGCTCACCTCCGCCGGTCCCGGCGAAGTGGATGCCAGAGTGCGACTGGTTACCACCAAGAGCCAACCAGGGCCTGAAGATCAGATGATTTCCGCCTCCGGGGTCACCATTGATGAGGTGAGCTACCAAGCCAAGGTGAATGGAAAAGCCCTTGATCTCACCTACAAGGAGTTCGAGCTTCTGCGATTCCTTGCCGGCCACCCCCAACGGGTCTTCACTAGGGAACAGCTGCTCAGTGAAGTGTGGGGATATGACTACTTCGGCGGCACGAGAACAGTCGATGTTCACGTGAGACGCCTGCGAGCCAAGCTCGGTGACATGGAGTCGCTGATTGGCACCGTGCGCAACGTGGGATACCGCTTCACCGTTGCCGAGGCCTCAGATGAGGTCAAAGAAAAGCAACAGGCGGCCTCCGACGCGACAACCTCGTCCTCTGGCTCGTAACCTCCTATTCACCTTTTTCCTAGTCCCCGGGCGCACTAGGGTGACACAATGACTGGCGTGAACGAGTTGCGTCCCGGCTATGACGTCTCCACCGGTGTCGGTGGCGACTTTGCCGACGATTTCGATGAGGGCGAAGCCCCACCGAGCGACGATTTGCCGGTTGAGAGGTTCCTCGATCGAGAGATTAGCTGGTTGGCCTTTAATCAGCGGGTTCTTGAGCTCGCGGAAGACCCGACGATTCCCCTACTCGAGCGAGTCAACTTCTTGGCTATCTTTGCCAGCAATTTGGACGAATTCTTTATGGTCCGTGTTGCCGGCCTCAAGAGACGCATCGTCACCGGCATCGCTGTGCCGACAAACACTGGTCGCTCGCCCCAAGCGGTGCTGGACGACATTTTCGCTACGGCAGAGGCGCTCCAGCAGCGCCACGCTGCCGCGTTTCGGGAGCTAGTGAAGCCAGCCCTCGATGACGAGAACATTCACATCGAGACCTGGGCGGACCTTGCCGAGAGCGACCGGGAGGGACTCGATGAGTTCTTCACCGAACAAATCTTCCCCGTGTTGATGCCCTTAGCCGTGGACCCAGCGCACCCTTTCCCCTATATCTCGGGCCTGTCGCTGAACTTGTCGGTGCGCATTAGAAACCCGAAGACCGACAGCGTTGATTTCGCGAGGCTCAAAGTTCCCCCCATCCTCTCG
>JBIIRH010000022.1:0-15565 GCA_044341675.1 Pontimonas sp. | reverse complement strand
AGGTCGGACTTCTAACACCTGAGCGGTTGCATCGACATGGCCTTGGACAATGTGGCCTCCGAGGCGATCGCCCACACGTGCTGCTCTCTCCAGGTTGACGGGCACGCCTGGGGTCCATTTCGCCGCAGCAGATTGGCTCAGAGTTTCCTTCATCACATCGGCCAGGAAGTGTTCGGCATCGAAGTGCGTCACCGTCAGGCACACACCGCTCACGGAAATTGAGTCACCGAGCGACACGTCGCTCAGCACCAAGGAAGCGCCCACACTCACTTCAGCCCCGTCACCCTTGTCGGTGATGGCTTTGATGCTGCCAATTTCTTCAATGAGGCCTGTGAACATTGCCGTCTACTTTCCATTCCGGGGTCTGGCGGTGACGACGACGTCGTCACCGAGTCTGGTGATCTCTCGAGTATCGAGGCTGAGGGCCTGGGACATCGTGCTAATTCCTAAGTCGCCAACTGCAGTCTTGGGGCCACCGATTAGCATTGGTCCGACCGTGATGTGAATTTCATCGACAACCCCTGCTTCGATGAACGCACTTGCGAGGGTGGGGCCACCCTCGACATAGATGCTGCGGATGCCATCGGCAAACAGCGCGCTCAGGAGCGCTCCGGGGTTGTGACCTGGCACGTGGCGAAAACCGCCCGGGTGAACGCGCACTTTGGCTCCTGCTGGAACCTCAGCGTTGCCGGCCACCACGGCGAGGGGCTGGTGATCATAAAGATTGTCGCTCGCGGTTCTAGCCGTCAAAGTCGGGTCATCGACGACAACTGTGTTAGTTCCGACCACGATCGCATCGTGTTCGGAGCGATCCTGGTGAACCTTCTCACGTGTTGCCGGGCCTGTAATCCACTGGCTTGTGCCATCAGCAGCTGCAGCACGACCGTCCCAGGACATTGCCCACTTGAGTGTGACCCAGGGTCGGCCCGCGGAGACAGAGTGATGCCAGCGCTCGATGAGCGCTAAACCTTCCTGGTTCATAATCCCTCGAACAACGTCGATGCCAGCTTTCTCCAACATCTTTGCGCCACCGCTGGAGTCAACCCCAGGGTCATCGACGCTAAAGACCACCCGAGAGATTCCTGCCTCGACGAGTGCCTCTGCGCACGGCCCAGTCTTGCCCGTGTGTGCGCAGGGCTCCAAAGTCACAACTGCGGTGAGGCCCTCGGTCGAAACACCAGCAGCTCGTGCATTGGCCATGGCCATAACTTCAGCATGTGGTGTGCCAGATCCCTCGTGCCAGCCCTCAGCGCAGATGGCGCCGGAACTATCGAGAAGAACACACCCGACACGGGGATTGCCGCCCGTCAGTGGCCCCTTGGTGGCGAGTTCCAGGGCGCGACCCATCGCTGTTGCAAGAGCAACAGTCGGGGTGGTCTTGGCGTTCATCCGGTTCTCTACTCCGTTAGGGGGAGACTCCGGGGACGGCAACGCAAAACCGGGCTAGAAAATTTCCAGCCTTATCTTCACGTCTCCTATCATCCGGACTATTACCGTCGGTCTGGGAGTTCCACCCAGTCAACCGCCAACAAATCTCTTTGCAGTCGGGTCGCGGACTATCACCGCCGGTTCAGATTTTCACTGACCCCGGAGCACGTTTACTATGCTTCACTATACGGTTTATGGCCTGAAAATGGGCCGCCAATAATGACGATGAGGTTACCCGTGGGCTCTTACATACTCTCTATAGACCAGGGAACAACGAGCTCCAGGGCGATTATTTTCGACCATGACGGCAAGATTGTCGCCTCAAGCCAGCGAGAACACCAGCAAATCTTTCCCCAAGCGGGCTGGGTCGAGCACGATCCGATGGAAATTTGGGTCAATGTTCGCGAGGTTTCCGGCGAGGCTCTCTCGCGAGCGCAGCTCACCCGGCACGACATCGCTGGCATTGGTATTACCAACCAGCGTGAAACCGCCATCATCTGGAACCGCAAGACTGGCCTGCCCGTTTATAACGCTCTGGTGTGGCAGGACACCAGAACTCAAGACCTAATCGATGCCGTCGAGGCGTCCCACGGCAGTGAGTTATTCCGGAAGAAAACGGGTTTGCCACTGGCCACCTACTTCTCCGCCAGCAAGATTGTCTGGATTCTCGACAACGTCGAGGGGGCGAGGGAGGCTGCTGAAGCGGGGGAACTGGCCTTTGGCACCCCCGACAGCTGGGTGTTGTGGAATCTGACGGGTGGGGTCGACGGTGGCGTTCACGCCACCGATGTCACCAACGCCAGTCGCACGCTGCTGATGAACCTAGAAACCTGCGCCTGGGACACGGATTTGATTGCTGCGTGGGGGATTCCCGAATCGCTACTCCCAGAAATTAGGTCGTCCTCTGAGATTTATGGCCACGCCCACTCGTCCAGCCTGCTTCGTGAAGTCCCGATTTCTGGAATCTTGGGTGACCAGCAAGCTGCGACCTTCGGTCAGGCGGCCTTCGATGCCGGGGAGTCGAAGAACACCTATGGGACAGGAAACTTCCTGATCGTCAACACCGGGGAGAAGCCGGTGCATTCGAAGAATGGTTTGCTCACTACCGTTGCCTATCAACTGGGTGATGAAGCACCCCGCTACGCGCTGGAGGGGTCGATTGCGGTGACTGGTTCCCTTATCCAGTGGTTGCGCGACAACCTCGGCCTGATATCGGAAGCGTCCGAGGTTGAGGCGCTTGCCGCGAGCGTTCCGGATAACGGTGGCTGCTATGTCGTCCCGGCATTCTCTGGCCTTTTTGCCCCTTATTGGCGCTCTGACGCCAGAGGCGTCATCGTCGGCCTCACCCGGTTCATCAATAAGGGTCACATCGCACGAGCCGCCCTGGAGGCAACCGCCTTCCAGACCCGTGAGGTACTCGATGCCGTAAACGCCGATGCCGGCGTTGACCTCACTGAACTCAAAGTTGATGGCGGAATGGTGAAGAACGAGACCCTCATGCAGTTCCAGGCAGATATCTTGGGCGTCCCTGTGATCAGGCCTAAGGTGGCGGAAACGACCGCGCTTGGGGCCGCCTATGTGGCGGGTCTTGCCGTTGGTTACTGGAGTAGCCGTGAGGAACTTCGTGGCAAGTGGGCAGAGGACAAGAGGTTTGTGCCTGGAATGCCCGCGGAGACCAGTGCGAAGCTATTGGCACAGTGGAAGAAGGCGGTCACCCGCACCTTCGATTGGGTGGACTAAGAACGTCCCATTCCGCGATAGCGGAAACCGGCCGCCTTCCAGGCGTCACTATCCAGGCAGTTGCGCCCGTCGATCACGAGCGCACTCGCCAGCAATCCGGCAACCTCGACCGGGTTGGCTTCCGAGAAGTGCTTCCACTCGGTCGCAATAACGAGCGCATCCGCGTTGCGGGCTGCCTCCAGGTGGTCGTCGGTGAGTGAGATTGAATCCGAGAGCCCAGACTGGGCGAGCCGCCGCTGGGCCGGGCCGAGAGCTGCCGGGTCAGCGGCAACCACGGTGGCTCCGACTCGTGCCAAGGATTCAGTGATGTCGAGTGCGGGGGAGTCACGAATGTCATCGCTGTCGGGCTTGAAGGCCATTCCCCACACAGCGATGGTCTTGCCGGTGAGGTCGCCGAGCTCTTCGACCAGGATGTCGAGTACTCGCCCACGGCGTCGCAAGTTGATGGCATCCACATCTCGCAGGAACGATAGCGATTGACCGACTCCTAGTTCTTCAGCGCGGGCCACGAATCCTCGGATGTCTTTGGGGAGGCAGCCCCCACCGAAACCAACGCCGGCGTTCAAAAACCTGCGACCGATGCGAGCATCGTGGCCGATGGCATCGGCCAACTGCGTCACATTGGCTCCGGTGACTTCGGCAATCTCGGCCATCGCGTTGATGAACGAAATCTTGGTGGCAAGAAACGCGTTGGCAGAGACTTTGACCAGCTCCGCGGTGGCAAAGTTCATCAGGAGTCGCGGGGTGTCCTTAGCAAGAATCTGCTCGTAAACAGAGTCGAGCGTGGCTGTTGCCCACTCGCCCGATTTCCCTTCAGGGATGCCATAGACCAGGCGATCGGGGGACAGGGTGTCCTGGACGGCGAAGCCTTCGCGCAAAAATTCTGGGTTCCACAGCAGCACCGCGCCGGTGGAGGTCACCCGCTCTGAAAGTCGCTCGGCAGTGCCAACTGGCACTGTGGATTTGCCGACCACCAGGTGGCCTTCACCAATGAAGGGCAACAACCCTACGATTGCTGAATTCACATAGGCCATGTCGGCAGAGCCGTCGCTGGCTTGGGGAGTGCCGACAGCCACGAAGTGGACCTTCGCGTCCTTCACGGCCGACATGTCGGTCGTGAAGGTCAGGCGGGAGGCATTCTTTTGGAGAAGTTCGTCAAATCCTGGCTCGTGAAACGGGGCTTTTCCGCCGGCGAGTGCGTCGATGCGGGCCTGGTCGACATCGATTCCGATGACTTCGTGACCGAGTTCTGCCATTGAGGCGGCGTGGACTGCACCCAAGTAACCACAGCCAATGACAGAAATCTTCATAAAGAAAACCCTAGGGGATGGGGCTAGCGCTGGGGCTTGATAAAGCCCACGGCATCGTGAACGCGGGCAAGGGTTGCTTCAGCGATGATTGATGCCTTGTCGGCCCCAGCGCTGAGGATGCGGTCGAGCTCAGCGATATCGCTCAGGAGTTCATGGGTCCGAAGCCGAATGGGCTCAAGAAGTGCGACGACCGCGTCTGCTGCCTGGGTCTTGAGCGCCCCGTACCCACCGCCTGCTAGCTGGCCTTGCCAAGACTCGACGCTTTGGCCGGTGGCCAGCGACAGCAGTGTCAGCAGGTTGGATACGCCTGGCTTGTTCTCGGGGTCGAAGCGAATGTCTGAGTCCGTGTCGGTGACTGCCGACTTAACTTTCTTTGCGATCACCGAGGGCTCATCCATCAGCCAGATGATGCCTGCTGGGGAATCTCCGGATTTAGACATCTTGGCGCCGGGGTTCTGGAGGTCATAAATCTTGGCGGCAGCCTCCAAGATGCGCACCTCTGGGACGCTCAGCGTCTTGCCAAAGCGTTGGTTGAAGCGCTCGGCGATATCGCGGGTGAGCTCGATGTGTTGGCGCTGGTCTTCGCCAACGGGCACCACCACAGAGTCGTACAGCAGGATGTCCGCTGCTTGAAGAATCGGATACGTGAAGAGGCCCACGGTCGCGTTGTCGGAGCCCTGTTTTTGCGACTTGTCTTTGAACTGGGTCATCCGGCTCGCCTCGCCAAAGCCGGTGAGGGTGTTCAAAATCCAGGCCAGCTCGCTGTGTGCGGGGACGTGGGATTGAACGAACAGTGTTGAGACATCTGGGTCAATACCGGCAGCGATGTATTGGGCTGCCGTGCGTCTCGTGTTTGCCGCCAGCTGTTTAGGGTCTTGGGGGACGGTGATCGCGTGCAGGTCGACCACGCAGTAGACGGCGTCGTGGGTTTTCTGCATCTCTATCCACTGCACGAGAGCACCGGCGTAATTGCCGAGGTGCAGGGAGTCGGCTGAGGGCTGCATGCCAGAAAACAGCCGGGGTCTACTCATACGGGTAGCGTAACGGACTAGATGTCGTAGTCGGCGATGACCGGGGCGTGGTCGCTCCAGCGGGTGTCGTAGCTGGGTGCCCGGTCTACTCGGTAGTGCTTCAGAGTGCCGGCGAGCGGAGCGTTGGCCAGGTGGTAATCAATCCGCCAGCCCGCGTCGTTATCGAATGCTTTGCCCCGCCAACTCCACCAGCTGTAGGGGCCCTCCACTTCGCCGTGGAATGCTCGGCCGATGTCGACAAAGCGCCCAGAGGCGCCCGTGTTGTATTCGGCAGATTCTTCGTGACCGATCCATGAATCGAAGTACGCGCGCTCTTCTGGCAAGAAACCAGCGTTCTTGAGGTTGCCTTTCCAGTTCTTGATATCTAACGTGCGGTGGCCGACGTTCAGGTCTCCCGTAACAACCGCCGGAGAAGCCTGCTTACCCAGCTGCTTCATCCGGTTGTCCATGTGCTTCAAGAACTCATACTTGGCGTCCTGCTTGGGCGTTCCAGCCTCGCCCGAGTGGACATAACAACTCACGATGGTGAAGGGGTGGCCGCCAGGCGTGGTGATATCGACTTCAAGCCATCGCCCAGCTGTGTCAACGCTTTTTGGTCCAAGCTCCACCCGAACTTCATTGTGAGCTTGCCGTGTTGCGATAGCAACACCGGCTCGTCCCTTGGCAGTGGCTGGGTCATGGGCAATCACCCAGTCGTCCCCTAGGAGCGCTTCTAAGTCCTCACGCTCGGCTCGGACTTCCTGAAGGGCAAGAACATCAACCTCGGCCTTATCAAGCCAGGGCTGCATTCCCTTACGAAATGCTGCACGAACGCCATTGACGTTGACGCTTGCAACCCGAAGCACGGTGCTACCTAGGGCTTGCCGCGGAGAATCGCCTGCTTGACCTCAGAGATTGCCTTGGTCACTTCGATTCCACGGGGGCATGCCTCGCTGCAGTTGAAGGTGGTGCGGCAGCGCCACACACCTTCTTTGTCATTCAGGATGTCCAGGCGAACCTGGGAGCCTTCGTCTCTGGAGTCAAAGATGAAGCGGTGGGCGTTGACGATGGCGGCTGGGCCAAAGTACTGGCCATCCGTCCAAAACACGGGGCAGCTTGAGGTGCACGCTGCACACAAGATGCACTTAGTGGTGTCGTCAAAGCGCGCACGGTCTTCGGGAGACTGCAGGCGTTCCTTGTCTGGCTTCGAAGAAGCAATGAGGAAGGGTTGGACCTGACGGTAGGACTCGAAGAAGGGTTCCATGTCCACGATCAAGTCTTTTTCCAGCGGCAGACCCTTGATGGCCTCGATATAGATCGGCTGGGAAATGTCGAGGTCCTTGATCAGCGTCTTGCAGGCTAGGCGGTTACGGCCGTTGATGCGCATCGCGTCCGAGCCGCAGATACCGTGGGCGCAGCTGCGACGGAAGCTCAGTGTGCCATCGACCTCCCACTTGATCTTGTGAAGACCGTCGAGCACACGGTCGGTGGCGAACATCTGAACGTCATAGTCTTCCCAGTGCGGTTCAGCGTCGTTCTCCGGGTCAAACCGACGAACGATGAACGTGACCGTAAAGGAGGGAACCTCCGCCACAACAGCAGGAGCGTTAGCAACAGTGGTAGCCATTAGTACTTCCTCTCCATCGGTGGGTAGTTGGTGATGACCACGGGTTTCCAATCGATAGCAATGTGGTCTTCGACATTTGCAGACTTAGGGTCACCCGTCAGATACGCCATGGTGTGAACCAGGAAGTTCTCGTCATCACGCTCGGGGTAGTCATCCCGCATGTGACCACCGCGGCTCTCGTGCCGATTCAGGGCTGAGGCCACAACAACCTCAGCGATGTCGAGGAGGAACCCAAGCTCAATAGCTTCCAGCAAGTCAGTGTTGTAGCGCTTGCCGCGGTCGTGAATACCGATGTTCTTGTAGCGCTCGCGCAGCGAGTGGATGGTCTTCGCGACGCTACGCAGAGACTTATCCGTCCTGAACACCTGAGCGTTGCGGTCCATTTCCTCTTGCAGCTCTTTACGAAGCGCAGCGAGGCGCTCGCCGCCATCGGCGGAGCGCGCCCGCTCGATCATCTCGCGGACCTCTTTAGCGGGGTCTTCGGGAAGAGGAACAAACTTGGCCGAGTTTGCGTACTCGACTGAGTAGCGGCCAGCGCGCTTGCCGAACACGTTGATATCGAGCAGAGAGTTTGTGCCAAGACGGTTGGAGCCGTGAACGGACACACAGGCACACTCGCCAGCGGCGTAGAGGCCCTTGACCACGGTGTCGTTGTCAGAGAGCACTTCAGCCTTGATGTTTGTGGGGATACCACCCATCGCGTAGTGAGCGGTGGGCATCACCGGCACTGGCTCATGGACCGGATCAACACCCAAATACGTGCGTGCAAACTCGGTGATGTCGGGAAGCTTGGTTTCGAGAACCTCGGCACCGAGGTGGGTGCAGTCCAAAAGGACGTAATCCTTGTTGGGGCCAGCACCGCGGCCTTCCGCTACCTCTTGGACCATGTGGCGGGCGATGATGTCTCGTGGCGCCAAGTCCTTGATGGTAGGCGCATAGCGCTCCATAAAGCGCTCGCCAGAGGCGTTACGAAGAATTGCTCCTTCACCGCGGGCGCCCTCCGTCAGCAGGATGCCAAGGCCAGCAAGGCCGGTCGGGTGGAACTGGAAGAACTCCATGTCCTCGAGCGGAATGCCCTTGCGCCAGATGATTCCGACGCCATCACCCGTCAGGGTGTGGGCGTTGGAGGTCGTCTTGTAAATCTTTCCAAAACCACCAGTGGCGAAGACCACAGACTTCGCGTGGAAGACGTGAATGTCCCCGGTGGCCAGTTCGTAGGCCACAACACCGGCAGCGATGCGGGGCTTGGATTTGCCCTTGGATTTCTTAGCACTGGGGTCATCGACCAAGAGCAGGTCAAGAACATAGAACTCGTTGTAAAACTCGATGCCCAGCTTCACGCAGTTCTGGAACAGGGTCTGCAGAATCATGTGGCCTGTGCGGTCAGCTGCGTAGCAGGACCGACGAACTGGCGCTTTACCGTGATCGCGAGTGTGACCACCGAATCGACGCTGGTCGATTTTGCCATCTGGCGTTCTGTTGAACGGGAGTCCCATGTTCTCGAGGTCGATGACTGCGTCGATCGCTTCTTTGGCAAGAATTTCTGCGGCGTCCTGGTCGACGAGGTAGTCGCCACCCTTGACGGTGTCGAAGGTGTGCCACTCCCAGCTGTCCTCTTCGATGTTGGCGAGTGCCGCCGCCATACCGCCCTGGGCGGCACCGGTGTGAGAGCGGGTGGGGTAGAGCTTGGAGATCACAGCGGTCTTTGCGTGAGGGCCAGCCTCAATAGCGGCACGCATGCCGGCGCCTCCGGCGCCCACAATCACCACGTCGTACTGGTGGTGATGGGTCGTGATGTCGGAGGAGGTCGTTGTTGTTGGTGCGGTGGGTGTCATCTCTCCTACTTCACGGACGCACAGAACGAGGGCAACAAGTCGGCGGGAGATCCTGCTGGGCATGGGTCAAACGCGTAGATGGTCAGTGTTCCGAGCGCGAGCAATGCAATCGTCGAAATCAGCAGCGACCCGTGCAAGAGCTGACGCATGCGAGGGGTCGAGGCGTAGTCGTTGACTAGCGTGCGCATACCGTTTGCACCGTGGATAAGCGCGAGCCACAGCATGGCTGTGTCCCACACGACCCAGAAGGGGTCAGTAAATTTTCCTGCGACGAAGGCAAAGTCGATCGCCTTGACACCTTCGCCCACCATCAGGTTGACGAAGAGGTGGCCGAAGATGAGAACGACCAGCATGATGCCGGAAGCCCTCATATAGATCCAGCCCCACTTCTCCCAGTTGATTCCGCGCTTTTCTGGGCGGATCGGGGAACGGGGAGTTTCGATTGTCACGCTCATGTCGCTCACCACCCAAACACGTTCATCAGGTGACGAGGCGTGAATGCCAGCATCGTCAGGACCCACAAACCGATAACCACATAGAACAGCGCCACGTGGTGCTTGGTGCCGATGTTCCAGAAGTCGACCAGGATGATGCGCAGTCCGTTGAAGGCGTGGAAGACAATGGCGGCCACCAACCCAATTTCGGCGACACCCATTAGCGGAGTTTGGTAGGCACCAATGACCGCGTTGTATGCCTCGGGGCTGACTCGCACCAGTGCGGTGTCAAGGATGTGAACGAGCAAGAAGAAGTAGATGCCAATGCCGGTAATGCGGTGGAGGACCCACGACCACATTCCTTCACGACCCCTATAGAGGGTTCCCCCCGGAATCACGCTCTTGCGCTTGGGAGCGGGAATCTCCACCGTGACCGACACGGGGCCCTGCTCGCTGGATGAACTTGAAGATGTCGTCACGAGTATCGAATTCTTTCCATCAGTTCTGAAGTCTTGGCACAATCATACGGTGTCCGCTCCGACCGGCCTCTCAGCTTGGCACTACCCTTAGGGCATGGTTCGGAGCACGGCAGGCGCAGCCAACACGGCAGGGTCTCAATCCTTTTATGCGGTGATCCCCGCGGGTGGTTCTGGCACCAGGTTGTGGCCGCTCTCCCGGTCTCAGGAGCCCAAGTTCCTCTTGGATTTGCTCGGCACTGGTAACTCCCTCCTGGTCGACACCGTCAAGCGCCTTGCTCCCTTCGCCAACGTTGACGAAATCATGGTCGTCACTGGCGAAGCCCACGAAGCCCTCGTGCGGACCCAGGTGCCCAGCCTCCCGCTCGCCAATGTCCTTGTTGAGCCATCACCGAAGAACTCTGCAGCAGCGGTTGGCCTTGCGGCCTATGTGTTGGCTGAGTCAGCCCCCAATGCGGTGGTCGGGTTTTTCGCCGCCGATCACGTGGTGAGCGATGATGACGCTTTTCACGCCGTGTTGAGCACGGCCATTGAGGCCGCCAAGTCGGGGCACCTCGTCACGATTGGAATCAGTCCCACAGAACCCTCGAGTGCCTTTGGCTACATCAAGAAGGGCAAGGCCAACGATCTCAGCGGCGTCTTCCACGTTCAAGAGTTTGTGGAAAAGCCCTCGTTTAAAGATGCCGAGCGTTTTGTATCCAGCGGGAACTACTTCTGGAACGCTGGCATCTTTGTGGGCACCGTCCAGGCCATTGTCGATTCGTTCGACAAGTTCTCACCGGCGCTTGGCACTCCGCTTCGCGAGATTGCCAAGCGCTTGCTGGCCGGTGAAAACTTCTCCAAGCTCTGGAGCGAACTGCCATCCCAGGCCTTTGACTACGCGGTGGCCGAACCTGCAGCCGCCGACGGGTGTTTCTTGGTTGTGCCGGGAAGTTTCGGCTGGCGTGACGTCGGTGACTTTGCGTCGCTCGCCCAAGCCCAGGGGGGTGCTGCAGGCTCGGAAGTGACCGTGGTCGGTGATGCCGCCAAGGTCCACCCCCGCGATTCCACGGGAATCGTGGTCGCCACTTCCGGGCGGATCATCACTCTCCTGGGAGTCCACGACATTGTTGTGGTGGATACGCCGGATGCGCTTCTTGTGACAACAAAAGAGCACGCTCAAGACGTGAAACAGGTCGTTGAGCAGATGAGGGCTGAAGGGCTCGACGGGGTCCTCTAGCCCCTGGATAAAGACATCGGCAGATAGCATGGTGGCCATGCGAATTTTGATTACCGGTGGTGCAGGTTTCGTAGGTTCCCACCTGGCTGAACGGCTGCTGGCCGCTGGCAACGAGGTCGTCGTTGTCGATAACTACTTCACGGGTTCCAAAGACAACGTTTCCCACTTGCTTGGAAACCCCCGGTTTGAACTGCTGCGCCACGATGTGACCTTCCCGCTCTATGTCGAGGTCGATGCGATTTATAACCTGGCATCGCCGGCATCCCCGATTCACTACCAGCACGACCCAGTGCAGACCACGAAGACCAACGTCATGGGTGCGATCAACATGTTGGGCCTGGCCAAGCGTTTGCGCGTTCCGATTCTTCAAGCCTCAACCTCAGAGGTCTATGGCGACCCAGAAGTTCACCCTCAGACCGAGGACTACTGGGGCAAGGTCAACCCCATTGGGCCAAGAGCCTGCTACGACGAGGCGAAGCGGGTCGCGGAGACCTTGTTCTTTGACTACCACCGCCAGCACGGTCTAGCGATTCGCGTTGCTCGCATCTTCAACACCTACGGACCCCGCATGGCCGCGGACGATGGTCGCGTGGTCAGTAATTTCATTGTTCAAGCTCTGCGCGGTGAGCCACTGACCATCTATGGCGATGGATCCCAAACCAGGTCGTTCTGTTATGTGGACGATCTTGTCGGGGGATTGATTGCCCTGATGGAGAACACAGCAGGCGAAGTGGGCCCGGTGAATCTTGGCAACCCCGGTGAGTTCACGATGCTGGAGTTAGCGGAGAAAGTTCTTGAGCTGACTGGTTCGTCGTCAACCATCGAGCACTTGCCTTTGCCGCAGGACGATCCGAAGCAGAGGCAGCCAGATATCTCTCGAGCAAAGAAGTCGTTGGGTTGGGAACCGACTGTCCCGTTGAACGAGGGGCTCGTCAAGACCATTGAGTACTTCTCGAAGTCGCTTGGCGTTCGAGCCTCATAAGGCGAGCGTTCCCTTCATCCTCGACACGGCCCGGCCTCGCCCCCTAAGCCTTCAAGTCGGGCTTGAAGCGCATATGTTGAACGGCCGGTTCGCTTAATTCTTTGCAAACTTTTGGCCTCTAGGATGTGAAACATAGCGCCGGATTCACCTGCCTGCGAGCTTCCTTTGAGGCGAAGGACAAAGGTGGGGCCCGGTATCGAATCACAACGAGAGGAACACGTAAGTGAAATCAATCACTTCAAGGCGGGCCTTTGCAGGCTTCGCTATTTTGGGCGCATCAGCCATGGTTTTGGCTGGATGTGCTGCAGCACCTGAGGAAGAAGCACCCGTCGAAGAGACCGTAGAAGAAGCAGCGCCCGCGCTTGACTTCCTCGCTTGCGCTGTCTCCGATGAGGCAAGCTTCCAGGACAACTCCTTCAACGAGGCTGTCTACGATGGTCTCCTTCAGGCAGAGTCTGAGCTCGGTGTTCAGATTGCCGAAGCTGAGTCCAACAGCGCCGAGGACTTCGCTCCTAACCTCCAGGCCATGGTCGACTCCAGCTGTGATGTCATCATCGCTGTCGGGTTCAACCTGGTCGCCGACGTCAACCTTGCTGCTGCTGCCAACCCTGACGTGAGCTTCGTCACCGTTGACGGTTGGAGCGAAGGCAATGACAACCTGAAGCCAGTTGGTTACAAGATGAACCAGTCCAGCTACCTCGCTGGTTACCTTGCAGCTGCATACTCCACGACCAAGGTTGTGGGCACGTACGGTGGTATGCAGATTGACGCTGTGACCGACTTCATGTCTGGCTTCTACTACGGTGCCAAGGCCTACGAGACCGAGACCGGTACCCCGGTCACCGTTCTCGGCTGGGACCCCGTAGCTGCAACCGGTGACTTCTGGGGCACGTTCGCTCCTAACGACGCTGTCGGTAAGAGCATCGCCGCCTCGCAGCTCGAGCAGGGCGCTGACGTTCTCTTCCCCGTGGGTGGAGACCAGTTCGGTGCTGGTATCGAAGCCATCAAGGAAGCTGGCGACAACGCAGTCATGATCGGTGTCGACAAGGACATCGCGCTGACTTCCCCCGAATACGCTGACTACATCCTGACTTCCGCTGAGAAGCGCATGGGTGCAGCGACATTCGACATCATCAAGGAGTATGCAGTCGACGGTGTCTTCACCGGTGACTACTACATGGGTGACCTCGCCAACGCTGGAACGGACATTTCTCCGTTCTACGCCTTCGAAGACAAGATCGACCAGGCAATCAAGGATCGCCTGGCTGAGCTGAAGGCCGGCATCATCGACGGATCGATCGACCCACTGGCCTAAATCGGTCAGTAGTCATCGTGAAGTAAGCGAAGGGGGGCCCTGGACACTGGTCTGGGGCCCCTCTTCGTTTCCCCTTATTCTTAGAGTCATCAACGATGGAGGATGATCAGGCAATGAAGCTTGAACTGCGGGATATGACCAAGAAGTTTGGTCCGGTCGTGGCAAACGACAGCATCTCTTTAGTAGTTGAGCCCGGCCAGATCCATGCACTCCTCGGCGAAAATGGCGCAGGCAAGTCCACCCTGATGAACCTTCTCTATGGGCTCTATAAGCCGGACTCCGGCCGCATCATTTTGGATGGCAAAGAAGTAACGTTCTCTAACCCCGGCGACGCCATGGCGGCCGGTATCGGAATGGTGCACCAGCACTTCATGTTGGTCCCCGTCTTTAGCGTTGCCGAGAATGTCGTTCTCGGCAACGAGCCAACAACCCGCATGGGGTCCCTTGACCTTGATAAGGCGCGTGAGCGAGTTCACGAGATTTCTGCCCGTTTCGGCTTTGATATTGACCCCGATGGCATCATTGAGGATTTGCCGGTGGGCATTCAGCAGCGCGTGGAAATCATCAAAGCGTTAGCCCGGGACGCTGAAATTCTGATTCTTGACGAGCCAACGGCCGTGCTGACGCCTCAAGAAACCGATGAATTGATGGCCATTATGCGCCAGCTGGCTGCTGAAGGTAAGTCGATTGTCTTCATCACCCACAAGCTTCGCGAGGTAAAAGCTGTGGCTGATGTCGTGACCGTCATTCGAGGCGGCAAGGTTATCGACTCGGTGTCACCCACGACCCCCATCAACGAACTTGCGTCATTGATGGTCGGCCGCGACGTTGATCTGACGGTCAACAAAAAGACTGCAGCGCCCGGTTCAGTGGTGTTGGCCATCGACAACCTGGTCTCAGTGGATGAGCGTGGCCGCCGGGTCATCGATGGTGTGAGCCTTGAGGTGCGCGCCGGTGAAGTGTTATGTGTTGCCGGTGTTGAGGGCAATGGCCAGACAGCGCTTGCGGAAACCATCTTGGGGCTTCGCACAGTCCACAGTGGGACCATCACTCTGGCTGGCAAGGACATCACCCATGACCGGGTGAAACAGGTCCTTGACGCCGGAGTTGGTTACATTCCAGAAGACCGCAAGAAAGACGGTTTGGTCGGGGATTTCACCATTGAAGAGAACCTGATGTTGAACGGCTCCTTTGGAGCTCCGTGGGCGAAGGGGCTTGGCATCGACTTTGGTTCCCGGCAGCGCGAGAGTGCGAAGCTCATTAAACAGTTCGATATTCGGACCCCTTCCGCGACGACGCTGGTAAAGAAGCTCTCGGGCGGAAACCAGCAGAAAGTAGTCGTTGCGCGCGAATTGTCCAGGGAGCTGACTCTTTTCGTCGCCGCACAGCCCACGCGTGGGGTCGATGTGGGCTCTATTGAGTTCATTCACGAACGCATCATTCAGACGAGGGATGCAGGAATCCCCGTGGTGATTTTCTCTACGGAATTAGATGAGGTCTATGCCTTGGCTGATCGCATTGCGGTGATGTATCGAGGCAAACTCGTGGGAATCGTTCCGCCAACAACATCGCGGGAAGCGATGGGCCAGATGATGGCTGGTATTTCACCCGCGGAGGTAGCAGCGTGACCGTGATTAAAGAGATTCTCTCGACCTCCGCGACTAAAGCTTTCCTCTCCATCCTGATGGGCTTTGCAGTTGGCGCCATTTTCATGATGGTGTCGGGCGAAGAAGTATCCGAAGCGTTCGAATCAGGCGGCTTTTCAGACGCTTTCCAGGCGGCACTGCGCACCGTGGCCGACGGGTATGGCGCGCTCTTCCGCGGTTCCATCTACAACACAAGGGCCGAGGATCTAGCTACCGCCATTAGGCCGTTGACGGAG
Source organism: Pontimonas sp. (assembly GCA_044341675.1). Lineage (GTDB taxonomy): Bacteria > Actinomycetota > Actinomycetes > Actinomycetales > Microbacteriaceae > Pontimonas. The sequence continues at coordinate 307 of JBIIRH010000022.1, read as the reverse complement.
ACTTTCAGGCTCGCCGCTCCATTGATTGCGGCAGGTCTTGGCATCTCATTGGGATTCCGAGTGGGACTGTTCAACATTGGTGGCAACGGACAGATGCTTTTTGGCATCCTCTGGGCCACATGGATCAGCACCCGGGTTGAGATGCCTGTCATCCTTCACATGGTGGTCGCCTTGGTTGTGGCAATCCTCGGAGCAGCGCTCTGGGGAGCCTTGGTTGGCTTCTTGAAAGCCCAGACGGGCGCGCACGAAGTCATTCTGACCATCATGTTGAACTACGTGGCCATCAGTCTTTTCACGTGGTTCATCC
>JBIIRH010000008.1:0-42988 GCA_044341675.1 Pontimonas sp. | reverse complement strand
CCGCCATACACAAAAAGTAATGAGGGCTGAGCGGATGCGTTCGCTTGTGCGAACAGCAGCGCGGCGGCCACACCTGCTAGGACTAAAACTGCCGCCACAGGAATAAGAATCTTCTTTGACATCATCCGAGAAAACTATTTGGTATTTCCTGGCTAGTCAAGCATTGGGGATTATTCCCTCTGACGCGTCGGCGAAGCTCAGCGATTTGCCGGGTTCAGCAACGGCAGGTACCGCCTTCTCGCGCCAGCTAACACTGGGGCCGCCTGCGGGAATCGAACCCGCGACCTTCTCATTACGAGTGAGACGCTCTACCAACTGAGCTAAGGCGGCAGACCCCTTGCGGGGACCTCACAATGCTAATAGACACGCAGGTCGTTTAATTGAGTATCCGCGTATAGAGGGTGCTGGCAATCACTAAGCCAGCGATAACCCATGCCCAGAGCGGTACTTTGCCGCGCCACTTCTCTTCAGCCATCGGATAACCGCCATGCCCTAGGGGGCTGGGTCGCCAATCGATCCGAGGAGGTAGCTCTCCAGCGTCCCCTCCGCGGCGGCTGAGCCACCGTGTTGGCCCTCGAACTGAGAGGTGCCATCAATTCCACAAAGGCCAAGAATGCGGCTTGCCCCACCGGGGTGAGAAGAAATCCAGTCCGTGAGGTCATAGACGTTTCCGTTGATGACGGTCCAGCAACTGGCTTCGGAGTCATTCATCGCAACGGTGTCAAGGCTGAGAACGCTGGTGTCGGCGCTCGGGGCTTCTTCGACGGGAGGCTCAGGAGCTGCACCCTCCTCGACTGATTCAACAACAGCGGCGTCCCCTTCGGACACCTGGTCACCCCACACCGATTGGGCGCCGGAGTGCCCCGCGAGGACAGTGATGACGACGGCAACTATGCCGAGAATGATGACAACGCCTCCGATGACGGCGGCCAGAATCTTTCCACGTGATGAAGACATGCGAGAAACGATAAGCCAGATGACTGAAAGAACGGCGAGAGCCACGGCAACTGGCGGCAGCATCTCGCCCCACTCAGAATGCGCCTCGGCAACACCGACACGGGCTTCGAGGGCTTCCCCTGACTGCTCGGCAACAATCGCGGAAAGAGCGCCAACGATAGCGAGGCCAACCGCGGGATAGCGATAGTTCTGTCGAAGCCTGGGAAAAGCAACCACCAGAATCAAGGTGATTACCGCTAGCGGAAGCAACACAACGACGAGGTGAGTCACAAAGACGTGGACGGGAAGCCCTGTAATCAGGTCAAAAATTCCTAGATTGTCCACCGACACAACCTACTGAGCCGGCCTGTCCTGGTCAACACCAGCGAGTTGGCGAACGCCCAGGAGCGCCAGAGCAGAGAGAAACACCGCCGCCACGATGAACGGATAGACGAGTGCAACCCCAAATCCCTCGACAAGGCCACCAACTACCACCATGCCAAGGGGTGGTCCGCTGGCAAACAAGGCCATCTGCGCTCCAAACACGCGACCTTGAACTGCGGGCCGGCACCGCGTCTGAACGAGCGTGTTCAGGAGTGGCCCCATGGGACCCCAGGACATACCTATTCCAAGACCAAACAGTGCCATCACCCACACTGGTGGGAAGAAGGCCAGCCCAAAAAGCAACGCGGATGAGGTAAGGGAGCTCGTGAGAACGATCGTGCGCAGCTTAAACCGAGCTGCGAGTGGGGCATAGGAGTAGGCGCCAATCACTCCCCCCAAAGCCATAGCGGAAATCACCACACCAAAACCCCACGGGTTATCGATCGACTGGAAGTAGGTCGGGAGGATGACAACTTCTGTGGGCATATAGACGAAGTCAACAAACACGATGAAGGCAGTGATCACCAGAAGAGCGGTGTCCGCTCGGATGACTCGGAAGCCCTCGATGGCTTCCCGCCACCAGGCGCCTGGCTCTGCCGGCCCGTCATCGGGAACTGGCGTTGCGCTAGAGGGAATAAGCCAGACGGCAACAGCCGCAATGCCAAACAAGACCGTAATCACGCCAAAGGACATAATCGTGCCGATAACGCCAATCAACGCTGCCCCGAGTGCTGGTCCCAGCGCGAAGCCAAGAGCAAAGAGTGCCTCGTGGAGAGAGTTAGCTCTCGCGAGGCTGACCCCACTTGCTGTGGCCGTGGGCTCAATAAGCGTCTTTCGCGCGGTGTAACCGGCGGGGTCAAAGATTGCCCCCAACAGTGCAGCGGCCGCCACCACCCACAGGTCCAGCCGACCCGTCATGGCAACAAAGGGAATCATGAGTACCGAGAGGCCGGAGAGCACATCGGAGAGAATCGAAATCTTTGCCCGGCCTACCCGGTCGATCAACAGCCCTGCCACCGGGGACATGGCAATGGCGGGAATGGCCGCTAACGCAGCAATGATTCCTGTGCTGAGCGCCGACCCCGTCAACTCCAACACGAGCCAGGGGATCGCGATAAAGGTCATGGCATTCGCCGTCGCTCCGGCGAAGCTGGCAACCTGCAATAGCGCGAAGGGGCGGCGCGAAACCCGTGTAGTCACTTGCCCATTGTAGACCCGGCACCTAGGAACTACAGATCAGGCCGTCCTCTGGCAATGTGCCAGTAAGGAAGTACTGCTCGACGGCGTCGTTGATGCAGGCAGAGTCCTTGTTATAGGCGAGGTGGCCCTCGGCCTCCAAGGTCAGGTGGCGGGCTTGGCCCAACTGCTCGGCTAAGGACAACGACCAGTTATAGGGAGTGGCGGGGTCCCCGGTGGTGCCGATCACAAGCACGGGGTTTGCGCCCTCACCGCTCACCGGGCCCTTCACGAGACGGGGTGGGAACGGCCAGTTCTGGCAGACCAGATCGCCATAGTCGCTGGGCCTCGCCGTATAGGGAGCGACCTCTCGTAATTGCTCCCCCTGAGTGGCAATCACCTCAGGATCGTATTCCGCGGGGTAGTCAAGACAGTTGATGGCGATGAACGCTTCCATCGAGTTGTCCTGATACACCCCGTCTTGGCGGTCGTAGTAGAAGTCGACCAAGAATATTGCGGTGTCGGTGAGGCCCTGGTCGATCTCAACGAAGAGCTGGGTCAGGTAACTCCAGTTGTCTTGTGAATAGAGGGTCGTCACCATCGCCGTGCGCAACATGGAGTCATCGACCAATCGGCCATCGCTGTGTCGCAATGGGTCTTCTTCCAAACGGTCATAGAGCTCCGACACCGACTCCAATTGGACGTCGCGGTCACCGTCAAAAGGGCACATCCCCATCTCGATGCAATAGTCCACATAGGCCATGAGCGCTTCTTCAAAGCCACGGTATTGATTCAGCACGAGATCAAACTGGCTTGCTGCGGGGTCAACCGGACCATCCAAAACAAGGCGTCCCACGTTCTCGGGGAACGTATCTATATAGAGCGCGCCAATCAAGGTTCCATAGGAGTAGCCGAGGTAGTTCAGTTGCTCATCACCGAGAAGATGCCGCAACAAATCGAGGTCACGAACCGTCGACATGGTGTCCACGTATTGGAGAAGTTCCCCGGTGTTCTCCAGACACTCGGTGCCAAAACGAATGGACTCAGCAAGGAGTTCTTCGTCCCACTCTGGCGTGCCTGGCTCTGCCTCGAGTTCGCCAAAGAAGAAGTAGTCAAGGTCAGCATCACTGGTGGCGCAGGAGACCGCTGTGGACTCATTCACGCCCCGGGGGTCCCAACCAACAATGTCGAAGGATTCACGCAGTGCCGCCCCGACCGCAAAATCAACGGAGTCACGGACGAAGGTGAACCCACTAGCCCCTGGCCCACCAGGGTTCACCAATAGGGAGCCTTGGGCTTCACCGGTCGCGTTGTGCCTGGAGAGCGCAAGCTCAATGTCCTGCAGGGCATCCAGGTCATCCCAGTTCAGCGGTGCCAGAACAGTCGCGCACTCAGCGCCTGAATCGCAGTCTTCCCACTCGATCTCCTGGTCGAAGTAGTAGGACCGTGCGTCTGCCGGCTCAACAGGGTCACTCACGCATCCTGCAATAACAACCAAGCCCACAGCGAGACCCGCCGCTAGGGCGATGCGCCTCACGAGCTCACCGCGGGGATTCGACCGCTGACCTGAATCAACAAAGACTCAAGCACCAGCAAGGGCGGCGAATTATTCGACATCCGCGCTCGTGCCTGGTTCACCGCATCCAAAGCCGACAGGGTTAGAGACGACGTGGTGTTCACAGCGCGATCCTCGATGTGAACGATGTGGCGCTGGTTGACCAGCTCAACGCCGGCCCCAACCTGAAGCATCAGAACATCGCGCAGCACCGACATCACGTCCACAAGAATCCGGTCCACCGCATCCCTCAGACTGCGGGTCGAGCGACGCTTTTGGTCTTCTTCCAGTGCCTTGACATGTGAGCGCAGAGCAGGGGGAATTGCCCCTCCAGGCTGCAGACCCAGTGACTTGAGTAGCGCGTCGCGCTCATCAGAATCTTGCTTCGTCACCAGCGCATCAGCGTCACTCTTTGCAAGGTCCAAGAGTGTCCCCGCGGCGGCCATTGCTTGGGAGACCGAGCCAATACCCAACACTGCCGCCACGTAAGCGTCGCGGCGGCGACGGGACTCTTCATCGGTGGCTAAGCGCGTTGCCATCCCGATGTGACTCTGCGCTTCCCTGGCAGCAATCAAGGCGCTGTCTTCGTCAACGCCCTCGCGAGCGGTAATCAACGCTGCCACCTGGCTGACGCTTGGCACCTGCAACGTAATGCTTCTCATGCGGGAGCGAATTGTGGGCAACACATCAGCCGGGCTTGGCGCGCACAAAATCCATACGGTCTGAGGTGGTGGTTCCTCCAGGGCCTTCAACAAAACATTCGAGGTCCGCTCGGTCATCCGGTCGGCGTCCTCAATGACGACGACTCGGTAGTTCGCGGTGGAGGGAGAGAAGTAAGAAAAAGAGACCAGGGCTCGGACTTCGTCGATCGTGATGGTGACCCGATCGGTAGCAAGAATCGACACATCCGGGTGAGCGCCGGCGACAACTTGGGCAGAGCGCACCGGATCACTGCCAACGCCCAACAGCTCGGCGGCAAAAGCATGGGCAAGCGTTGAGCGCCCCGATCCTGGAGGCCCCGTAATCAGCCAGGCGTGGGTCATCGCCGCAGAGCCTGGCCTGGCGGCGTCTTTCATCAGGGAAATCGCGTGGTCTTGGCCAACGAGCTCATCCCAGAGGGTCATAGGCCCAGGCTAGCCGACCAGGTCTGACACGCGCTTGGTGATTGCCTCATGAATGGACTCCACCGACGCGGTGCCATCAAGAACAAGGAAACGATCTGGCTCGGCCGTAGCGAGTGCGAGGTAGCTTTCCCGCACGCGCTGGTGGAAGTCCTGCGCTTCGGCTTCAAGGCGATCAAAACGGCGGTCGTCCTCCAGTTGCCGGGCTTTAGCAACGTCTGCTGGCACATCGAGCAAAACCGTGAGGTCTGGCACGAGTCGCTCGGTCGCCCAGAGCGAGAGCTCCCGCACTTCGGTGCCATCCAAGACACGACCAGCGCCCTGGTAGGCAACGGATGAATCGAAATAGCGGTCTTGAACGACAATGTCGCCGCGCTCTAGGGCTGGGCGAACCAACGTATACATATGGTGCGAACGATCTGCTGCATAGAGAAGGGCTTCTGCTCTGGGCGCAATAAAGCCGGTGCTGTGCAAAATAATGTCGCGCAGTTGATTGCCCAGATCCGTGCCGCCTGGCTCCCTCGTCACAACGACGGTGTGACCTTTGTCGGACAGCCATTTCTGAAGAAGACCAATCTGCGTGGTCTTGCCCGAGCCATCACCGCCCTCGAAGGTGATGAATACGCCGGCCATTAGTCGGCTGCCTCGGTAATGGTGAGCGACTTCGGCTTACCGCTCTTCACTGCAGCGGTCTTCTTGGCGCCAGTCTTGCTCACCGTCCTACTGGTGGTCTTCTTCGCGGAGGCCTTCTTTGCCGGCGCTTTCTTTTTCACTGCGCGCTTCGGAGCTGGCCCCTTGGCGCGCTTGTCCGCAATCAGTTGGACAGCCTGCTCGAAATCGAGCTCGTCGATGGGCATGCCCCGGGGGACAGTGGCATTGACTTCGCCATCGGTTACATAGGGGCCAAAACGTCCATCCTTGAGCAGGATGGGCTTGCCGCTGACCGGGTCCGCTTCAAACGTCTTGAGAGCTGACGCCTGGCGTCGACCGGCGTACTTGGGCTCCAAATAACGAGCCAGAGCGCCCTCTAAGTCAATCTCGAAGATCTTCTCTTCGGCATCAAGCGAGCGAGTGTCGGTGCCCTTCTTGAGATAGGGGCCATAGCGTCCGTTTTGCGCGGTAATCATGTCGCCTGACTCCGGGTCGACCCCGACTTCACGCGGCAGGGCGAGCAAACGAAGTGCTGTCTCCAGATCGATGGTGTCAAGGTCCATCGATTGGAAGATAGAGGCCGTCTTGGGCTTCTCGGCAGTAGCTTTCTTCTTCTTCTTGGGGGCCTCGTCGGTGACAGCCGGTTCTTCTGGCTCCGGCAAGACCTCAGTGACATAAGGGCCGAAGCGGCCCTTCTTGGCAACGATGTCGCGGCCAGTGGCGGGGTCAACGCCGAGCACACGATCAACCACGGGAGGCGCATCCGCCAGTTCTTGGGCGCGCTCAGGGGTCAGCTCATCGGGTGCCAGTTCGGGGGGAAGGTTGACGTTTCGAACTTCACCGGTCTCCGTGTCGGTGACTTCCAGGAACGGTCCGTATTTGCCCACCCGGAGGTTGATGGTGGGGCTGATTTCTAGGGTGTTAAGCTCCCTGGCATCAATTTCCTCGGTGGCATCTTCTGCCACCTTCTTGAGACCGCGGGTCTTGTCATCACCGAAATAGAAGCGATGCAGCCACTCGCCTCTCTTTGTTTCGCCTCGGGCAATACTGTCGAGGTCCTCTTCGAGCCCTGCGGTGTAGTCGTAGTCGACGAGATCTGCGAAGCGCTCGTGCAGCAAGCGAGTCACCGGGAAGGCAATCCACTGGGGAACCAAAGCGCTTCCGCGGCGCACCACATAGTCGCGGTCGATGATCACAGAGATGATGGAGGCATAGGTCGAAGGGCGACCAATACCTTTCTCTTCCAGAGCCTTCACGAGGCTCGCCTCTGTGTATCTGGCAGGGGGTTGGGTGGTGTGGGCTTTAGCCAGCACGTCACTAATGGACAGCGATTCGCCCACAGCAACCTTCGGCAGGAGAGCGTCATCCTCGGACTCGCCCTCGGCCCCAGCGTCCTCGTCGTTGCCTTCTTGATAGGCCTGGAGGAACCCGCGTTCGGTGAGCACAGTTCCTGAAGCCGTGAACTGTGCGGAGGTGAAATCGCTCTCCGGAAGAGGGGTTGCCTCGAGGGTGACCGTCACGGTCTCACCCTTCGCATCCACCATTTGGCTGGCAACAGTGCGCTTCCAAATCAGGTCATAAAGCTTCAACTCGTCCGAGCGCAAAACGCCCGACAGCGAGGAGGGAGTGGCGAAGCGATCGCCCGCTGGGCGAACAGCTTCGTGAGCTTCCTGGGCGTTCTTGGACTTGCCCTTATAGAGACGTGGCTCGCTGGGAACTGACTTCGCACCATAGAGCTCGGTGGCTGCGGAACGGGCAGCGCTGATTGCTTGCGACGAGAGCGAAACGGAGTCCGTCCTCATATAAGTGATGTGACCGTTTTCATAGAGACCCTGGGCGATGCTCATCGTCTGTTGAGCGGAGAACCGCAGCTTCCGTCCCGCCTCCTGCTGCAGTGTCGAGGTGGTGAAGGGTGCTGCGGGGCGTCTCGTATAGGGCTTCGGTTCAACACTCAGAACAGTGGGCGCAACGGTGGGCTGACGCAACACCGTTTGCAGAGCTTCCGCTTGCTCTTCCTGCAGCAAGACGGCATCCGAGGTGAGCTTTCCCTCCTCAGAGAAATCACGGCCAGAGGCAACCCGGCGACCATCGAGTCGCGAGAGTGCTACGGTGAATTTTTCACCGGTGCTCTTGTGAACCACGGCTTCAATGTCGGAATAGCTCGCGGTGACAAACGCGCGGCGCTCTAGTTCTCGATCGACAATCAGTCGAAGGGCTGGCGATTGAACGCGTCCCGCGGACTTAGCTCCGCTCACCCGACGCCACAGCACGGGAGAGACCTCAAACCCATAGAGGCGGTCGAGGATGCGCCTGGTTTCCTGGGCATCCACGAGGGCAACATCGAGTTCCCTGGTCTTGTTCGTCGCCTCGGTAATGCTGTCCTGGGTGATTTCGTGGAACACCATGCGCTTGACCGGAACAGTGGGCTTCAAGACTTCGAGCAAGTGCCACGCGATGGCTTCGCCTTCGCGGTCCTCATCTGTTGCGAGCAAGATTTCCGAGGCGGTCTTGGCAGCACGCTTCAAATCGGCAACGGTTTTCTTGCCGCGATCCGTGGTGACGTAGTAGGGGGCAAAGTCGTTCTCGAGGTCGATACCGAATTTTCCGGAAGGCCCCTTTTTCATATCCGCCGGCAAATCCCTAGGGTGAGCAAGGTCACGCACGTGACCCACCGAGGCCATGACCTCATAGCCATCGCCCAGGTACTTCCCAATCGTTTTCGCCTTTGCTGGCGACTCGACGATGACGAGCTTCTTACTCGGGGCCACGCTTCTCCTTGCGCTGTAACTCTCGTGGGGGATTCCTCGACAAGAGCGCTGTATCCATGAGACGGAAAATCTCAACGGGGCTCACGATACACAACAAATTATTTCTGTCCACCATTAGCCACTCCAGCGTGAGCATGGGCCCTATGCCAAACACCTCGCCAATCGACTCCCCCCGTGACCCGCACGCCAGCATCTTCCAGCTCGCAGGAATCAAGAGAAAACCGCTCGTGGCGCAGTATCTGAGAGGCGATCTCACACGGCAAACCGGGCACCACACCGATGCGAACATCGGCTGCACCGAGTGCAGCGCGGTCCACAGCCCCCTGGAGTCGATCTGCGATCAGCACATGAGCCGCGACCTCAGCGAAGACTCCCGAAGCAAGAACGAGTAGCGCAATCCACCCGAGTGCGACCACGCTGGCACTTCCTCCTTCACCCATCGGTGGGGGGCTCTGGCGCCGGGCGCACAGCGGTATCGAGAGCGCAGGCGCTGGCATCGAGACGAAGCGGCGCCAGCGCCCACAGACCTGTGGTGATCTCCTCCCTCAGCCGCACGCAGACGAGATCGGGTGGATAACTGAGCTCAGCTGAGCTTTGGGATGAGGAACCAGGCAGGGCAGCGGAATCACCCCCGAGGCTTAGCACTCGGGCGTGATCACTGGCCTGTGCCTGGAGGCGCTGCGTTGCGACGCCAGCGCCGATGCCACTGGTCAGTAGAGCCGCCACCATCACCAGAGCGGGCAGTGTGATCACCCACTCCGCGGTGATGGCGCCGGACTCATCCGGTGAAGGTGAGGGCACTGCGCACCAGGTCGGTCAGTATTTGGCGCACTTCCTCACTGCGCATGATGACGACGAGCAGGCCGGCAAAGCCAACGGCGGCCATTGTGGCAATGGCGTATTCGGCTGTTGCGGCCCCTCGCTCACTTTCGGTGTGCTCGGGTAGGACTGTGAACGTTTCCATGGTGTCTCCTTGTCGTGGGTGACCGGCTGGCCTCGGGCACACCCTGGCAGTGACGGTGCCTTCTCGCTGCCAGTCTCTGTCGTCAGGCAAAGGTTCCTGCCTGGTCGCAGTCGGTGGACAGCTAGGCGAGAGCGCCCTCCCACAATGACACCGCCATCGGCACGACTGCGACGAGGACAAAAGCAGGGAGAACCAGGAGCCCAAGGGGCATGACGACGGAGACGCCAAGGCGTGCCATGAGCTCCTCGGCGTTGGTGCGCCCGAGGTCTCGGCGCGCTCGCGCGCCGGCTCTAGCAAGACCTGCCACTGGCACTCCCGCTCGCCTGGAGAGTGACACCAGATTGTGCAGCGAATCTGCTTCTCCCACGTCAAGGGAGTACTCAGAACACACCGTGATGACCAGGTCTTGGGCTCGCTCGGGTAGAGCGCCCCCGCCGGTTGCAATCGCAAAGAGATCCATCTCCAAGCCAAGGGCTGCAGGGTCTGGCTTTGCTCGCTCGGCCAACAACCGCAACCACCACCAGGCGCCCAGCATCATTGCCGCCCCCAGGGCGAGCACCGAAGCGCCTAGTCCTGTGCCCAACAAAAAAGCCAGGCTGGACTGGCCTCCTAGTTCACCCCCGATGATGCCGATCACCGGCAACGCCATCACCAGGCGCATGGTGGCCCTGGGGCCGGCAAGCGCTGCCGTGATCTGGCGCTGTGTTCGAGAGATATCACCCAGCGCTTCGGCCAAGGCTTCGAGAGCCGGCCCCAGCGGTGCGCCACTGATTCGGGCAATAGCCCAGCATGCACCGAGCGCCCTCCAGGGAGGATCTGCCTGGGTAGCAAGTGACTGCAGAGCGTCGTGGGGATTTACTCCGTCGCCCATCTCAGCGATCATCGCCACAGGGATGTCCCCGAAGCGTGAATTTCTCGCAAGCTCAACCCAGAGACTTGGCAGGGACAACCCAGCCTGGTGCAGGGCTGCAAGGGTTCGAATAGCCTCCACGGGATCCGTTGGGGGCTTTCTGCTCCTGGGGCCAAATCTAGGAATCCACTCGAACATCGAGGCTCCCGTCTGGGCCAAGAACAAGACGGCCCTGGGTAAGGTGTCGCTGCTGGTCATCCCCCGCCTCTACATGAATTACTCGGTCAAAAGCGTTGATGGCTTGTGTTGTCAGTTGTCTCTCGCTCAGACCGGCAAGCGCTCCCAACGCATCGAGCCTGGAGGGGATCTCGTGGATGCTCCCAGCATGAATCGTGGTCGCGCCGCCTCGGTGGCCGGTCAAAAAGGCTTGCAGCAAATCGGCAAGCTCCGGCCCACGGCACTCCCCCACGATGAGACGGTCTGGCTTCATGCGCAGTGACTCTCTCACGAGCCTGGCGAGGGTGATCTCACCAGCCCCCTCGAGGTTTGCCACCCGACATTCCAGTGACACGACGTGGGGATGATCAATAGAGAGCTCCGCCAGGTCTTCGAGCACCACCAAGCGTTCGTTAGCTCCGGCATAGGCCATGAGCGCCCCCACGAGTGTTGTCTTGCCAGAACCAGTGGAGCCGGTGATCAGCAGGCTCGCTCGCGACTGGACCAGAGAGATGAGGTGTGGCATCAGGCGTGCACTGTCGCACAGCGCCAAGGTGTCGAGAGAGGCTCTGGTACGACGGTGAATACGCAGAGATATTTCTGCACCCAGGCTTGCAATCGGTGGGATGGCCGCGTGAACGCGGATTCCATGCCCGAGGTTCACATCCGCCAGTGGCTGGGCCTCATCGAGGTGTCTCCCACCAGATTCGATCAGCCGCCTGGCGAGGTCGGTGGCCTCGCCAGGGCTGAGGCCCTGGCCCCTCACAGGGCTTGCCCCCTGGCCGGTGTCAACACAGATCGCCCCCGTGCCACGGACAAAAATGTCGGTAACCCTGGGGTCATCGACATAGTCCGCCAGCACCCCCAAATTTCGTCGCAGCACAGGGGGAAGGCTCTGATGCAGGTGAGCCCAGAGCGGGGCTGAGGGTGCTGGCATGAGACCAGAATCGCCTGGCTACCGGCGGTGTGGTGAGGGCTGGGAGGAACTGTGGACAACAGGGTGGGGGCACAGCGAATGTCGTGGACGCCCGAGCTGTTCTACACTTACGTCGACGGTACTCGCATCGCGCCTCCAGGTAGCGCCTGTCGATTGGTAAAGGATAAAGATGTCCGATTCGCCCCAGGGTGGCAACCTTCTGCACGAAGAACGGCGTTTCCCGCCGAGCGCTGAATTCCAGGCCGCAGCAATTGCTAAGCCGGAGCTCTACGCAGCGGCGGCAAAGGATCGCCTGGGTTTCTGGGCCGACCAGGCCAGAGGACTCCTGCACTGGCACACGCCCTTTACCCAAACCCTCGACTGGTCAAACCCTCCTTTTGCACGCTGGTTTGCCGATGGTGCCCTGAACGTTTCCTACAACTGTCTGGACCGTCACGTCGAGGCTGGTCTTGGCGATCGAGTGGCACTGCACTTTGAGGGCGAGCCCGGTGATTCCCGCGCCATTACCTATGCGGAGTTGACGACCGAGGTTAAGAAGGCCGCCAACATGCTCATTGCCCACGGCGTGAAGGCTGGGGACCGAGTCATTCTCTATATGCCACTCATCCCTGAGGCCGTCATTGCCATGCTCGCTGTGGCGCGGCTTGGCGCGATTCACTCCGTCGTCTTTGGCGGGTTTAGTGCGGAGAGCCTTCGCGCTCGCATCGATGACGCCGATGCCACCATCGTGATTACCGCCGATGGCGGTCACCGTAAAGGGTCTGTCTTCGCTTTGAAGCCAGCCGTTGATCAGGCACTCGCCGATGGGAAGACCAACGTGCGCTCGGTGATTGTGGTCAAGCGCGGTGGAAACGATGTCGAGTGGAGTGAGGGCCTGGATTTCTGGTGGCACGAAGAACTTGGCAAGCAGAGCCCTGACCACACCGCGGAGGCTTTCGAGGCCGAGAACCCCCTGTTCATCTTGTATACGTCGGGGACGACCGGTAAGCCCAAGGGCATCCTGCACACTTCTGGTGGTTACCTCACCCAAGCGGCCTTTACCCACAAGAACATCTTTGATCTGCACCCAGAGACTGACGTCTACTGGTGCACCGCCGATGTTGGCTGGATCACCGGCCACAGCTATGTGGTTTATGGGCCACTGGCCAATGGGGCAACCCAGGTCATCTATGAAGGAACCCCCGACACCCCGCACCCCGGGCGCTGGTGGGAAATCATCGAAAAGTACCGGGTCAGCATTTTCTACACGGCCCCCACGGCGATTAGAACCTTCATGAAGCTTGGTCGCGAGATTCCGCAGAAGTTCGACTTGAGTTCACTCCGGGTGCTCGGCAGTGTGGGAGAGCCCATCAACCCAGAAGCCTGGATGTGGTACCGCGACGTTATTGGCGGGGGCAAGACCCCGGTGGTGGACACCTGGTGGCAAACAGAAACTGGCGCAATCATGATCAGCGCATTGCCGGGCATCACCGCCGCAAAGCCTGGGAGCGCCCAGGTTCCGATGCCAGGCATCACCGTCGATGTGGTCAGCGAAGAGGGCGAGCCCGTCGGCCTCGATGGAAGCGGACTACTGGTGATCACTGAACCATGGCCCTCCATGCTACGCGGCATCTGGGGTGACCCCGAGCGTTACAAGGACACCTACTGGTCGAAGTTTGGTGATCGATACTTCGCAGGCGATGGTGCCCATCTCGATGCCGATGGTGACGTGTGGTTGCTCGGGCGGGTCGATGATGTGATGAACGTCTCCGGACACCGGCTCTCCACCATGGAGATTGAATCGGCCATCGTTGCCCACCCGATGACTGCTGAAGCCGCGGTGGTCGGGGCTGCCGATGAGACCACCGGTCAAGCGGTGGTGGCGTTTGTGATTCTCAAGTCACGGTTTGTCGGACAGATGGCCGATGACGAGGTGTCCCAGCAGATCCGCACCTGGGTGGGCGAGCAGATCGGCGCGATTGCCAAACCGCGCACAGTGTTTGTGGTGAGTGAATTGCCGAAGACGCGCTCCGGGAAAATCATGCGACGTCTGTTGCGCGATATCGCCGAGGGACGCGAGATTGGTGACACCACCACGTTGACCGACACCACAGTGGTGCGCACCATCAACACCGCGGTTAACGACTAGGCGCGAACTCCAGAATCAGCTCGACCTCAACAGGTGCGTCGAGAGGCAACACTGCAACACCCACGGCTGCTCTGGCGTGAAGGCCTTTGTCGCCGAAGATTTCTGCCAACAGCTCCGAAGCACCGTTGAGAACCTGAGGCTGCCCGATGAAATCGGGGTGAGAGGCAACATAGCCGTTCACCTTCACCACGCGGGTGATGGTCTCCAAAGAGCCCAACACACTCTGCGCTGCAGCCAGAGCGTTCAACACACAAATCCTGGCAAGCTCTGCGGCCTGGGCGGGGGATACTTCGGCCCCCACTTTGCCAGTGGCCACAAGCGCTCCATCCACGAAGGCAATTGGCCTGCCGTGTAGAGGAGGTTGCCGGTGGTCATGGCGGGAACATAGGCGGCCACGGGTTTTGCCACCTGGGGAATCGTGATTCCTAAATCATTGAGACGTGCGCTGATCTGGCCCACTTAGTCCTCCTTAGGACGTTTGAAATAGGCGACGAGGCCACCCTCTGGACCGGTAACAATCTGGACCAACTCCCAGCCCTGCTCACCCCAGTTATTGAGGATGGCGGTGGTGTTGTGAATGATCAGCGGCGTGGTGATGTACTCATATCGCGTCATAGATACCCCTTTTCACCTAATCATAGGTAAGCATTGGGTACCCTGGAGACATGTCCGATTCAGGAACGACGCCCGGTAACCTCGCCAAAGCTCTCCTTGGTATCTCAGGCTTTGGCGCACTCGCCGGGCTCATGATCACCGCGATGATTGCTCCGACGCTCGCTGTTGCAAGCGTCGGCGCCAACAGCGCCATTGGGGTTTTCGATTCTCTTCCCGAATTCATCGAAGTGGGCGAGCAGGCGCAGAAGAACACCTTGTGGGCCTACAACACCAACAATTCAGCCGATGGCTACACAAAGATTGCCGAGGTCTACTTCCAGGACCGCGAAGAGGTGAGCTTGGAGGATATGTCTCCTCACCTTCTTAACGCCGCAATCGCTGGTGAAGACCGCCGCTTCTATGAGCACACCGGCGTTGACGTGAACTCCGTGGTTCGCGCGGCGCTGGGCAACGTCCTCTCGGGAGACATCGAGAGTGGTGCCTCCACGCTGACCATGCAGCTGGTCAAGAACGCATACATCCAGCGCTCACAATTCTTGCCGACCGAGCAAGAGCGGGAAGCCGCCTACCAGGCAGCCATTGAAACAAGTTTCCAGCGCAAGCTCAACGAAATGAAGCTGGCGATTGGTTTGGAGAAGCAGTTCTCCAAAGACGAGATCCTGCAGGCCTACCTGAACATCACCGGATTTGGTGGCAACACCTACGGCGTTCAAACCGCAGCCCAGCGCTACTTCGGCAAGCCAGCCTCGGATGTGAGCCCAGCCCAAGCCGCCAGCCTCATGGCAATCGTGCAGTACCCGACCACCAGGAACTTGGGCGACCCAGAGAACTACGAGGCAAACCAGGCGCGACGCGATGTGATCTTGGGCAACATGTATAGCGAGGGCTATTTGAGTGAGGCGGAGTACAACACCGCCATCGCAATTCCGGTGAATGCAAGCTTCGTCAAGATTTCACCACCGAGTGCCGGCTGTATTGCGGCCAACGAGTACGCCAAGTACTTCTGTGACTACGTCGTCAAGAACGTGGCCAACTTCGAAAGCCTGGGAGGCACCCCGGAAGAGCGCACCAGTCGCTGGCGCATCGGTGGCCTCGATGTGTACACGACACTGAACCTCTCCTTGCAGACCGTTGCCCAGGACCGCGTATGGGAATTGGTGCCAAGCGAGGAAGAGCTCTTTGACCTGGGAAGCGCTGCCACCAGCGTTGAGGTCAGCACAGGTCGCGTGCTTGCCATGGCGCAAAACAAGATCTTCAACGACTCCGAAGACGGTGGTGGCCCGGGCGCCACGGCTGTGAACTTCTCCACTGACCGTCCCTATGGTGGGTCCAGTGGATTCCAGGTCGGATCGACCTACAAGATCTTCGCTCTGCTTGCCTGGCTGCAGCGCGGCTATGGGCTCAGTGAAGTAGTTGATGCCTCCAGGCTTGAACTCGACCAGGCCACCTTCCTCGACACCTGTGGTGATGGCGGTGGCCCATGGTTTGGACCCTGGCCCTTTAGAAACTCCGCAGATTTGATCATCCCCTCCGCCACAGTGTTTGAGGCGACCGTTCGGTCGATTAACTCCGCCTATGCCTCCATGGCCGAGCAACTCGACCAGTGTGAAATTAGGTCGGCAGCCGAGGCGCTAGGCGTCAATCGCGCCGATGGCGGTGCTATCCAAACCAACCCCTCAGCAGTCCTTGGCACCAACGAAATCGCCCCCTTGACGATGGCCACTGCCTTCGCAGCCATCGCCAACAAGGGTGTCGTGTGTGAACCAATCGTGGTGGACCGTTTTGTGACGGCCTCCGGACAAGAGATTCCCGGCCAGCAGCCATCCTGTCGCCAGGGCATCACCCCGGATGTTGCGGCAGCGGCGGCATCACCGATGCGAGCGGTGATTACCGGGGGAACCGGAACGCGATCTAACCCAGGCGGTGAGGTTCCCGTGATTGGTAAGACCGGAACGACAGACAGCCAGGTTCAGACTTGGATGGTTGGCTCCAGCACTAATGTTGCGACCTCGGTCTGGGTAGGAAACGTGGTGGGTGACTATCGCCTCAGTCGCTACCGCAACGGCACGGTCCTTCGCCATGACATTTTCCGCATCATCATGCAGGCAGCCAACGAACAATACGGTGGCGAGGCGTTCCCCGCGCCGCCGGAGCGTCTGCTCGTGGGAAGTGGCATCACGGTGCCAGACATCACTGGCCTGACAACCGATGAGGCCGCCGTGCTTCTCGAGAGCATCGGACTGAAACTCGAGGTCACCACTGGCAACCCCGGTGGTCGGATCGGTGCTTTTGAGCCAGCGGCTGGCACCTACCTAGCCCGAGGAATGATTGTTCGCGTTGTCTCCGGCGGGGGCGACGGGCAATCGACAGGCAATCTCATGATGCCAAGCGTGGTGGGGCTCAGCGTTGCTGCGGCCAACCAAGCCATGGACGGCGTCAACATGACGGGGGCGCGGGTGTTTAGCTGTGTTGCAGGCAGCCCTGGCACTGACCCGAACCAAGGAACAGTGGCCGCGCAGTCGCCCGGTGGAGGCTCCAAGGTGTGGAACTACACCGGTGTTCAAATCCAGGTGACGTGTGGCGCCGCGCCTGACCCGTCTGACGATGACATTGCCCTGGACTAATGTCCCGTAGTTCAGGGCTTGCCTTCGCCGGCGCTCTAGCGCTTGGCGTTGCAGCCTGGGGAAGCTTGGTGGAAAAGAACCGTTTCACCCTGCGCCACGATGTGGTGCAAATACTCGATCCCGGTAGCCGACCAATCACGATTCTCCACCTCAGTGACATTCACATGGCCCCCTGGAACTCTGCGGCAATTGCCTGGATCCGCGAGCTTGCAGCCACGGCTCCCGACCTGGTCGTTGGCACCGGGGATTTTTTGGGGCATCCCGATGGTCTCTCGGCTCTCACCGAAGCGCTACTTCCCCTCGCCGGTATTCCAGGCGTTGTCACCCATGGCTCGAATGATCGCCTGGCTCCTCGGTTCAAGAACCCCTTCTCTTACCTTCTGGGTCCCTCGGAGGTTGGCCACGGACCGGGAACGCCCATGGACTTTGAGGGGCTCAAGAGCCTCTATGCCAACCAGCTTGGGTGGAGTGACATCGATAACGGAGCCATCCGGTTGGACATCAAGGGCCACACCCTCGACTTCGTCGGCGTGGGCGATGCCCACTACGGCGAGGATGCCCTCGCCCAGTTGCCGGGAATCGTGGAAGACCTGCGGGAGTCGGAGAACGACCACGGTTCGACACGGAATTCGATCACCACCATCGGTGTGACCCACGCTCCGTATCGACGGGTGCTCGATGCTTTGGTGACCCACGGGGCACAGCTGATTTTTGCCGGTCACACCCATGGTGGGCAGGTCTGTTTACCCGGCGGCCGGGCCCTCACCACTAACTCCGATCTGCCCACCTCGCAGGCCCGGGGCCTGAGCCAATGGCAGCACGCTGGTCGCTCCAGCCACCTCACTGTGTCAGCAGGACTTGGCACCAGCATCTATGCCCCGATCCGGCTTTTCTGCCCCCCAGAGGCAGTTCTCATCACTCTGGTGGGCAGGGATATCAGCTACGCTTGAGGCCCTGCGGGTGGGAAATCACCAGTACGGGGTGTGGCGCAGCTTGGTAGCGCGCGTCGTTCGGGACGACGAGGTCGCAGGTTCAAATCCTGTCACCCCGACCCTTAGCTAAAGTCTGAATCGGGTCCTGAAACCTCGGGAACTTCACCCACTGGCTGGTAACCACTGGCCAGACGGCCACCGCTTTCATCGAGGTAGCACTCTCCACAGAGTGACTCATAGGTCACGTCAACTCCGTCAATGGCAACCTGGGCGCCATCGAAGATGAACTTCCCATTTGCCTTGCGAGCGTTGAACACGGCCTTTTTGCCACAGCGACAGATTGTTTTGAGCTCTTCCAAGGAGTGGGCGATCTCGAGTAGTCGGCGAGACCCTGGGAAAGCAACGGTCTGGAAGTCTGTCCTAATTCCATAAGCGAGAACGGGGATGCCCCGCCGCACAGCGATGATGAAGAGGTCATCGACCTGCCGGGGTGAGAGGAACTGTGATTCATCCACCAGAACGCAGGCGGGTGAACCCTTGCCCTCACGACTAACCCGGTCCACCTCGTTGTCAATCAGGGTGACAACATCGGTGGCTGGGCCAATGACCAGATCCACTTCCCTGGCAACACCTAAGCGGGAGACGATGGTGCGGTCCCCCTTGGTATCGATCATGGGCTTGGCAAGAATCACTCTCTGCCCACGCTCTTCATAGTTATAGGCGGCCTGCAAGAGAGAGGTCGACTTACCCGAATTCATTGCTCCGTAGCGGAAATACAACTTAGCCACCAGGCACACTCCTCAGTGCAGTTTCCACAACATTACGAAGCAACAGTGCTCTCGTCATAGGGCCGACCCCTCCGGGGTTCGGTGACACATGGGATGCCACCTCCCACACATCAGGGTCAACATCTCCCACAACTCGTGGGGCACCATCAACAATCGTTCTACTCACCCCAACATCAAAGACCCAGGCGCCAGGCGCCACCATGTCTCTGGTGACAATGCCAGCGACTCCGGCTGCTGCCACCACCACATCGGCGCTCCTGACCAGTTCTTCAAGGTTGCGGGTCTTCGTGTGAGTGAGGGTGACCGTGGCATCAAGACCACGCCTGGTGAGCAATAAGCCAATCGGGCGTCCCACTGTCACGCCGCGCCCCAACACGACCACGTGGGCTCCATCCCAGGGCAGTCCGTAGCGGTTTCCCAATTCCACGATGCCCTGCGGTGTGCAGGGCAGTGGTGAGGTGATGTCTCCCGAGACCTTGTTGACCAGGCGCCCTAGGTTGACCGGGTGAAGCCCATCAGCATCCTTGATCGGGTCAATTCGCTCCAATACGGCATCGGTATCGATGTGTGGCGGAAGTGGCAACTGCACGATGTAACCGGTGACCTCAGGATCGCTAGTGAACTGGTCAATGGCGGCAAACACATCAGCCTGGCTGGCGGTTGCCGGCAAGTCGATACGGTGGGATGCGATGCCGACCTCGGCACAGTCGTTGTGTTTGCCAGAGACATACCACTGTGACCCCGGGTCATCGCCAACCAGAATCGTGCCAAGACCGGGCGTGATTCCTTGGTTCCGAAGAGAGGTGACGACTTCTGCCAGCTCGGCCTTCATGGCCGCCGCTGTGGCAACCCCATCGAGCCGTGTGGCAACCACGCTTCTCTTAACCGAGTTCTGGATAGAGCGGGAAGCTCGAGGTCAGCGCGTGAACGCGAGCCTGAAGGGCGGCGACGTCGGGCTTTGGCATCAATGTGTGAGCGATGATGTCTGCGACCTCGGTGAACTCCGTGTCACCAAAGCCACGTGTCGCAAGCGCTGGAGTCCCAATGCGCACACCCGAGGTCACCATCGGGGGCCTGGGATCAAAGGGAACCGCGTTGCGGTTGACCGTGATGCCGACGTGGTGGAGAAGATCTTCAGCCTGCTGGCCATCCACGGGCGAATTACGCAGGTCCACGAGCGCGAGGTGAACATCAGTTCCCCCAGTCAAGACGTCGACACCGGCGGCCTTCGAATCCTCCGCCGTGAGCCTGGAGGTCAGCAGCTGCGCGCCACGAATGGTGCGCTCCTGGCGTTCCTTGAAGGCTGGCTCCATAGCGAGCTTGAAGGCCACTGCCTTGGCAGCAATGACGTGCATGAGCGGGCCACCCTGCTGCCCGGGAAACACCGCTGAGTTCAGTTTCTTCTCGAGGCTCTCATCACGGCTGAGGATGATTCCCGAGCGCGGTCCACCGAGTGTTTTGTGGACGGTCGTGGAGACCACATCAGCGTAAGGAATGGGTGAGGGGTGCACCCCGGCAGCAACCAACCCAGCGAAGTGAGCCATGTCCACCCAGAGCGAGGCGCCAACCTCGTCGGCAATTGCGCGGAAGGCAGCGAAGTCGGTGTGACGGGGGTACGCGGACCATCCTGCGATGAGAACGCGGGGCTTGTGCTCGAGCGCAGCGTCACGAACCCGGTCCATGTCAATCAGGAACGTGTTGGGGTCAACACCGTAGGAGGTGGCGTTATAGACCTTGCCGGAGAAGTTGAGCCTCATGCCGTGGGTGAGGTGGCCTCCGTGGGCTAGCTCGAGACCGAGGATGGTGTCGCCGGGTTGGGCCAGAGCATGCAGCACAGCCGCACTGGCACTGGCGCCCGAGTGGGGCTGAACGTTGGCATACGCAGCACCAAAGAGCTTCTTAGCCCGCTCAATGGCGAGGTTTTCTGCAATGTCGACGAACTCACACCCACCGTAGTAGCGCTTGCCGGGGTAACCCTCGGCGTACTTGTTGGTCAGAACACTGCCCTGGGCTTCCAGGACGGAGTGGGGAACGAAGTTCTCGCTGGCAATCATTTCCAGGGTGCCGCGCTGGCGACCTAGTTCCTTATCAAGAACGTCCTGGATCTCTGGGTCAACCTCGGCGAGGGTCTGGCTGAAGGTCTTATCGATGGGGCTCACGGCATTCTCCCTTGTGCACGGTGGATGTTGTGTCGTGTCAGCCCAGGCGCACGGCCCACACACTACGCTCCCCGATGGTGACCCATCAATTACGCCAGTTGCGTAGCCCCACTCTAAACCACTGGTCCGGGCAAGCCCTGAAGGACCCTCGGCTTCACCCTAAACTTGAGGAGTGAAGCTGGACTCCTCGCACTTTATTGTCACGATTGTCTGCGACGACCAGCCCGGAATCGTCCATGCTCTGAGCGGCGCGATTGTTGGTGCCCACGGAAATATCACCGAGTCCCAGCAGTTCTCCAGTGATGACACCGGTCGATTCTTCATGCGCCTCGAGGTCGACACCCCCGCCTCCAAGGACGAGTTTGAGGGTGCACTTGCTCCCGTTGTGACGCGCTATTCCATGACACTGGAGGTTCACACGGCCGGGCGTCCACTGCGCACCGTGATTCTCACGTCCCGGGCGGGCCACTGCTTGAGCGATCTGCTCGTTCGGCAACGAGACACCCATCTCAACATCACGGTGCCCCTGGTGATGTCAAACCACGAAGACCTTGCTCCAACAGCCGAGTTCTATGGTGTGCCCTTCTGGTCCCACAACATCGCTTCCCCTTCAGACAAGGCCACTTTTGAGCAGAAAATGCTCGACGTGGTGAAATCCCAGGACATCGAGCTCGTAGTCCTTGCCCGCTATATGCAGGTGCTCTCACCCGAGGTGTGTGAAGCACTCGAAGGCCGCATCATCAATATTCACCACTCGTTCTTACCTGGATTCAAGGGCGCTGACCCCTACCGGCAAGCCCATCAACGAGGCGTCAAGCTCATCGGAGCGACTGCGCACTTTGTCACAACGGATCTTGATGAAGGCCCGATTATTGAACAAAACGTAGTGCGGGTTGACCACTCGCAATCCCCCGCAGAGCTTGTGCGGATTGGTCAGGACGAGGAATCCCGAACACTGACGCAAGCCGTCCGTTGGTACGCCGAGCACCGGATCTTGGTGGACGGCGTTCGCACCATCATCTTTAAGTGACATATCCCCGCGGTAGACCGCGGGGATATGCAGGATCTAGTGGTCTAGCCGCACTGGCAGAGCTCGGCAGGAGCAAAGCCTGCCAGGGCTTCGTCGATGTGCTCTCCACATCCGGTCCACGTCACTTTGCTGCAGCGGTTACAGCGGGCTGGGCTACACACGATTGTTCTCCTTATGAGGCAACTGATGTTTCACCCACCACTATATACCCCCCGGGGTATTTTTGCTACTAGCCCAGGCGCGCCTTCAAGTTGTCATCCAGGGCAGCCAAGAAATCCTCAGTGGTCAACCACTTCTGATCTTTGCCCACCAGACCGGCCAAGTCCTTAGTCATCGCACCTGACTCGACTGTCTTGATGACAACGTCTTCCAGGGTCTCTGCAAAGGTGATGAGTGCCTGGTTGCTATCAAGCTTCCCGCGGTGCATGAGACCCCTGGTCCAGGCGAAAATCGATGCAATCGGGTTAGTCGACGTGGGCTTTCCCGCCTGGTGGTCGCGGTAGTGGCGGGTTACTGTTCCATGCGCCGCTTCAGCCTCCACGATGGCGCCATCCGGTGTGGTCAAGACACTGGTCATCAGGCCCAAGGAACCAAAACCCTGAGCGACAGTGTCGCTCTGGACGTCACCGTCATAGTTCTTTGTCGCCCAGACATAACCGCCCTCCCACTTGAGTGCGGAGGCCACCATGTCGTCAATCAGGCGGTGCTCGTAGGTCAAGCCGGCCTTATCGAAGGCATCCTTGAACTCGGCCTCGAAGATCTCTTGGAAGATGTCTTTGAAGCGACCGTCATAGGCCTTCAAAATGGTGTTCTTGGTCGAGAGATAGACCGGGTAGTTGCGGGCGAGGCCGTAGTTGAGCGATGCCCTCGCGAAATCGCGGATTGAGTCATCGAGGTTATACATCGCCATCGCAACGCCACCGCCTGGCGCTTGGAACACCTCGAAGCTCTGGCCTTCGGTGCCATCGGTGGGCTGGAAGCTAATGGTCAATGTTCCCGGGCGGTCAAAGACAAAGTCCGTTGCCCGGTACTGGTCACCAAAGGCATGACGGCCGACAATAATCGGCTTGTTCCAGCCAGGAACAAGCCGTGGGATGTTGGAAATGATGATGGGCTCACGGAAGATAACGCCACCCAAGATGTTGCGGATGGTTCCATTGGGGCTGCGCCACATTTTCTTGAGGCCAAACTCTTTGACTCGTGCCTCATCCGGGGTAATGGTTGCGCACTTGACGCCCACCCCGTGCTTCTTGATGGCGTTAGCGGCATCGATAGTGATCTGGTCATCGGTCTCGTCGCGCTTTTCGATGCTGAGGTCGTAGTACTCGAGCGGCAAATCGAGGTAGGGGTGGATGAGTCGGTCTTTGATGAACTGCCAGATGATGCGCGTCATTTCGTCGCCATCGAGTTCAACGACAACGCCCTCAACCTTGATCTTTTCCACAGCTTCTTCCTTTCAACGACGAGTCCAGCACCGCCATCGCCAGTGTAGGGGGAATGGCACCATAAGTATCTTTACATAAAGATACCTTTCTCATGTTCACCCCGAGCGCCTATGGTGAGCAAATGGATGCCTTAACACTGGAAGAGCTCTCCGCCGACACAGCGCAACAGGCCAACACGCTCGAATTGCTGCCCGGCCAAGAGCGGTTTGCGAATCCTGTCACCTATGAACAAGCCGACAACACCATCGATGTCACAAACACCTGGAGCCGTGTGATTCGCTCGGGTGACGAGGTGGTCGGTTTTGTGCGGGCATATTTTGACCCCGACTTCGCCACCGACGAGCTGCGGTGCTGCGTGTGGCGCGTCAGCGTTTCGGCTAGTGCACAAGGCAAAGGGGTGGGCCGCTTCGCCATCGAGGCCGTAAAGGAAGAGGCCCTCCGTCGAGGGTTCGACCACTTGTCCGTCCTCTGGCAAGCCGGTGACGAAGGCCCCGGGAACTTTTTCCGCAAGCTCGGCTTTATCGAGACCGGACAGAGCGGCTACGGGGATGTCATCGGGTCTCTGCCGCTTCGTTAGTGGAAGAAGTGGCGCTCTCCGGTGAAGAACATGGCCACGCCAGCATCCGAGGCAGCCTTGATGACCTCGTCGTCTCGAACTGACCCACCGGGCTGAACAATCGCCCTGATTCCTGCGTCAATCAAGACAGCCGCGCCATCGGCAAACGGGAAGAAAGCATCAGAGGCCGCGACGCTTCCAGCGGCGCGGTCACCCGCCCGGGTTACCGCCAAGTGGCACGAGTCAACGCGGTTGACCTGGCCCATGCCGATCCCCACACTCGCCGTCCCCTGCGCCAGCAAGATGGCATTCGACTTGACCGCCCGCACTGCCCTCCACGCGAACTCCAGAGATTCCATCGTTGTCGCGTCCGGCTGCTCCCCCGCAACCAGAGTCCAGTCAGTTGCACTCGCAAAGTGGCGATCAGCGTCTTGACGGAGGAAGCCCCCAGAAATCTGACGGATCTCTGCAGACTCTGGGGCAAATCCTTCCGGAAGCTCGACAATACGAACATTGGACTTCTGGGCAAACACCTCGAGAGCTTCTGGACTAAAGCCGGGTGCCACGACAACTTCAGTGAAGATCTCGACAATCGAGCGAGCAGTATCTGGATCGACGGTCCGGTTGGCGGCAATTACTCCCCCAAACGCCGACACCGGGTCGCACGCGTGGGCTAACTGGTGAGCGCTCACCAGCGAGTCAGCACTGGCAATACCGCAGGGATTCTGGTGCTTGATGATGGCGACCGTGGGAGCCTCGTGGTCATACGCCGCGCGGAGCGCCGCATCGGCATCCACGTAGTTGTTATAGGACATCTCTTTGCCCTGAATGACCCTCGCCGAAGCTAAGCCGGGCTGACCCAGCGTGTTCGCAAAGACCGCAGCGGACTGGTGGGAATTCTCGCCGTAGCGCAGATCGCCAAGCTTCTGGCCGTGGAGGCTCGCGAAGTCGCCCTCACTCATCCACCCAGCGACTGCCGCGTCATAGCGGGCAGTGTGCCAGAAGGCGTCGCGGGCCAGAGACTGACGTTGCTCGAGTGTTGTGCCACCCTGCGAGAGCGCCTCGATGATGTCGGGATACGAAGCCGGGTCAACGACGATTGCGACATTGGCGTGGTTTTTCGCAGCGGCACGAACCATGGCAGGCCCACCAATATCTATCTGCTCAATAACATCCTCGCCCACGGCTCCGGAGGCCACGGTCTGAACGAAGGGATAGAGATTGACGACGACCAACCCAATCGCTGCAATGTCGAGCTCCTCCAATGCCGAAACATGGCTGTCTTTGCGAAGATCGGCCAGGATTCCGCCATGAATCTTTGGGTGAAGCGTCTTGACCCGACCATCGAGTGACTCGGGGAATCCCGTTACCTCGCTCACATCCCGTGCCTCAATACCGGCATCACGAAGGGTCTGAGCTGTGGAACCAGTAGAGATGATCTCAATGCCCGCCTTCGCAAGAGCCCGGCCCAGATCGAGGAGACCGGTCTTGTCGCTCACGGAAATCACCGCGCGCAGTGGCATCGTCCTAGGAGCTTCGCTCATCGGGCAGAGTCACCTTCCTGATTGCTGATTACCTGGGCGAGCACGTCGAGCAACAACTCCCGCTCCACCACCTTAATGCGCTCGTGGAGCGACGCTTCCGTGTCGCCGGGGTGGATGGGCACTCGCTTCCTCGCCATAATTGGCCCGCTGTCAACACCGTCATCAACAACGATGACCGACGCCCCGGTTTCTTCCACACCGGCTGCAAGAGCATCTGCAACCCCGTGGGCGCCGGCAAACTCCGGTAAATACGCGGGGTGAGTGTTGAGAATCTTGGGGCTAAACCTGGCGACCACACCCGGGGGCAAAAGCTTCATGAACCCACTCAGAATGATCCAGTCGGGGGCAAACGGAGCAATCGCATCACCGAGCGCTTCGCCCCAGGCATCCCTGTCAGAAAATTCACCAGGTGCCACGACGAAAGTTCGGATATCGCGCCTGCTCGCGTGCTCAAGCCCACTCGCGTCCTTATCGGAGCCAACGGCAACAACCTCGGCTGGGATTCCAGAGCCTGGCAACGAGCTCAACAGTGCATCAAGGTTGGTGCCACTTCCGGAAATCAAAACCACAAGCCGTGCCACCGAAGCGCCCACCTATCGTCCCGCCCTCTGGCTCGAGCGATTGAGTACCGCGGCGATGGACCCCATCAGCACACCGAGGGCGACCTCGAGCCCCCACCACAGCATGACTGCCGCGGGGTCTGGACCCACCAACTGGAATCGACCAGGCCCCAGGGACCCAGATGTCAACGATGCAAGCAAGCCACCAAACCCGGCGCTCACAGCGCCGGCAACAGCCGCTGTTGCAGCGAGCTTGACCAGGGGCTGGGAGAAGAAATCGGTGTCGGAGGGGTTAGCAACAAGGCCCCCTTTGTCGACCACGCGCGGCCCAACCGAGACGCCCAGAATGAAGGCGGCCAAGACGGGTAGAGCGACCACGGCAAACGCGAAGGCGGGTGGGTCAGTGGGGACGATGCCAAGAACGGGAAGAGCTGGGACAATCTGAAGATTCGTGCCAAGGGGCGAGACGAGCGCTCCTGTCCCGAGAGTGAATCCGGGCCCCACAATCCAGGTGGCAGCCCACACGATGAGCGTTGGCAGCAGTGCGAGCTGGGCAACAGCAAGGGCAATCAACCCCATCACGCCTGGCTGCAGTGACTCGAAAATGGTGATCACCGTAGCAAAAGACGCCACCAAGAGAACCGCAACTGCCACTGCCGCGAAGGACACCACACCTGCCACTGCCGCACTTCCGGCAGTGAAGCCCGCCCGAAGAATGTTGGCCAGGGGCTCGGGCAGGGCGCTGTGTAGCAAGCTCTTTCCCGACGAGTGTGGCCCCACCCACGCTGCGACCGCCAACCCGGTTGCCAAGAAGAGTGCTGGTCGGACTAGAGCATCAATCACTGGCATCGACACCACCTGCGCTGGCATAAACACAACCAGGGCAAGCGAGAGCAGCACGAGTGTGCCGACCGCCAGCGTCCATACAAGCAGCGGATAAACAGCCGTCGTCTCACGACGCCCGATGCGAAAACCCCAGAGCAGAGTCAGTAGGCCAATGCCGAGAAGCGCAACATCGACGGTGAAATCTCTGCTGAGCGCCCCCAGCGAGAGCGCGTCCGCCAGATCTGGAGGAACGGTGAAGGAGAGGGGAACACCGTGGCCCAGAAGCCAGATATCGACGGCAGCGGCCCAGGACATCAATAAATCAGTCGAGAAACCATCGTCAAACGCCCAAATGAGCGTGAGCGGCGCAAAGATAATGCCGAGTCCCAAGCCCACTAAAACCACGATGTCGAGCACCGTGGCAAAGCTCACAATCCGGGCATTCATGGCGCCTCGAGCCTATCGCCGAGGGGCCCTAGCAAGAAGGTGCGACCTACAGGCCCTTCATAATCTCGCGCATGAGTGCCGCGGTCTCGCTCGGGGTCTTTCCGACCTTGACGCCGGCAGCCTCCAAAGCTTCTTTCTTGGCCTGCGCAGTGCCGGCCGACCCAGACACGATGGCGCCTGCGTGGCCCATGGTTTTGCCCTCTGGTGCGGTGAATCCAGCAACATAGCCGACAACGGGCTTGGTCACGTTCGCCTTGATGAACTCAGCGGCGCGCTCTTCAGCGTCGCCACCAATCTCACCGATCATGACGATCGCCTTGGTCTCGGGGTCGTTCTGGAATGCCTCGAGTGCGTCGATGTGGGTCGTTCCGACAATCGGGTCTCCACCAATGCCAATGGCGGTCGAGAATCCGATGTCGCGAAGCTCAAACATCATTTGGTAGGTCAGGGTGCCAGACTTCGACACCAAGCCAATGGGGCCCTTGCCCGTGATGGTGGCGGGTGTAATCCCGGCAAGCGCCTCACCCGGCGTGATGATGCCGGGACAGTTGGGGCCAATAATCCGCGTGCCACCGACTTTCTGGGCGTGAGCCCAGAACTCAGCGGTGTCCTGAACAGGGATTCCCTCGGTAATAACCACCAGCAAGGGAATACGTGCGTCGATGGCTTCCATCGCAGCGTCCTTGGCGAAGGCCGGTGGCACAAACGCCACCGAGACGGTTGCGCCGGTCTCGGCCATCGCCTCGGCGACGGTGCCAAACACGGGGAGCGTGACATCACCGTGAGTGACGGTCTCGCCAGCCTTGCGGGCGTTGACACCACCAACCACCTGGGTGCCAGCGGCCAGCATCAGAGCGGTGTGCTTGCTGCCCTCACCGCCGGTGATGCCCTGAACGATGACTTTCGAATTCTTATCGAGAAAAATTGACATGTTCCACTCCCTTACTTCGAAGCCAACGAGGCAGCCATATCGGCACCCTCATCCATCGTTGATGCCAAGGTCACCAGAGGGTGGTTGGCAGCTGCCAAAATTTCGCGACCCTTGTCAACGCTGTTTCCATCGAGGCGAACAACGAGGGGCTTAGTTGCGCCATCGCCAATCATGGCGAGTGCCTGGACGATGCCATTGGCGACCGCGTCACACGCGGTAATTCCACCGAAGACATTCACGAACACGCTCTTGACCTGAGGGTCACCCAAGATAACGTCCAAACCAGCAGCCATCACCTCAGCTGAGGCTCCACCACCGATATCGAGGAAGTTAGCCGGCTTCACGCCACCGTGCTTCTCCCCCGCATAAGCAACAACATCGAGTGTTGACATGACAAGACCAGCACCATTACCGATCACACCGACTTCGCCATCGAGCTTCACGTAGTTGAGATCGTGTGCTTTCGCCTTCTCCTCGAGCGGGTCAGCAGAGGCGGAATCAGCAAGCTCAGCGTGGTGGGGATGACGGAACTCAGCGTTCTCATCGAGTGTCACCTTGCCATCCAGTGCGATGACATCGCCAGACTTCGTCAGCACCAGCGGGTTGACCTCCACGAGCGTGGCATCCTCAGCGGTGAAGACCTCATAGAGCTTCACAAACACTGGCGCGACCAGGTCAATCAGTTCCGCGGGGAAGTGAGCTGCCTGGGCAATCTCCTTGGCTTTGGGCAGTGAAATCCCCGTCGCTGGATTGATTGCAATGCGAGCGAGGGCGTCGGGACGCTCTTCTGCCAGCTGCTCGATGTCCATGCCACCCTCATAGCTGCACAGCACCAGGTAGTTGCGGTTGGCGCGATCCAGCAGCACAGAGAAGTAGAACTCTTGGTCGATATCCGCGCCGGCAGCAACCATCACGCGGCGGACAACATGGCCCTTGATGTCGAGGCCGAGAATTGCTTGCGCTGCAGTGAACGCATCGGCGGGGGTCGGAGCGACCTTCACGCCGCCAGCCTTGCCGCGGCCACCAGTCTTTACTTGGGCCTTGACGACGGTCAGCCCGCCAATCTTCTCCGCGGCAGCCTGTGCCTGCTCTGGGGTATCAGCGGTAATGCCTGCCAAGACTGGAACGCCGTGGCGCTCAAACATGTCTCGGGCTTGATATTCGTAAAGGTCCACGCCTGTGATGTCCTTCCGGGTATTCGGCTAGGAATGAGATATGACTGCGGCTGCGCAGGAAAAACACTCGACGATGAGGGCCTGCAGCCGAGATAAGCCTACCCGGTGACTCGAGCAGGGTCGGCACTGGCGAGACGCTAAATCTTCGAAATAGGAGCAATCTTAATCAACAGGCGTTTGCGCCCTGCGGTATCAAACTGCACCTCAGCAACGCGTTTAGGTCCCTCGCCGGTCACCGCTGTCACACTGCCCTGGCCGAAGTCATCGTGGGCGATCCGATCGCCCACGACTAGCGACAAATCGCCATTGTCCCGAACGCTCGAGGTCACCCGGTTAGCCCACTGCGTTGCCTTCGGGGCCTTGGGTAGAGCATCGCTGACCCCAAGAGAACGCGGTCTGGATGAACCAGAGCCTTGCCAGCCGGAACTGCGCACCGAAGTACCCAAGACGTGTCCTTGGCCACCGGTTGCTGCCGAGGATTCCCTCCAGGAGATGAGGTGTGAGGGGATTTCTTGCAAGAAGCGGCTGGGGCTGGCGATTGCGGTGTCACCAAAGGTGCTTCTCGTCATCGCGAGCGAGATGTGGAGTTTCTTCCGCGCCCTCGTAATTCCCACATAGAGAAGACGTCGTTCTTCCTGGAGACCGCCTGGCTCCAGGGCACTCATCCGGTGGGGTAGCAAATCCTCTTCAAGTCCAGTCAGGAACACCACATCGAATTCGAGTCCCTTGGCGGTGTGAAGGGTCATGAGCGAGACGGTGCCAGAGGCATCATCAAGGTCATCAGCAGCTGCCACCAACGACACCTCGGTCAAGAAATCGACCAGCGTGCCATCGGGGTTATTGCGTCCAAATTCCCTGGTGACCGACACAAGTTCTTGGACGTTCTCGGCGCGGGCATTGTCTTGGGGGTCAACGCTGGTCTGCAGAATGGTCAGATACCCGGTGGCTTGCAAAATCTTCTCAATGGTCTGCACCGGTGACCCGGAGACGGCCACCGCATCCGCCTCATCGAGAGCCTTCGCCAAGGACAACATCGCCTGGGTCACCTTGGGTCCAAGCCCCAGCTGGTCCGACCGGCGCAGGGCATCACGCAGCGTGATGCCTTCTCGATCGGCAAAGGAGACAAGAGACGTCTCGGTCGCTGGTCCGATGCCGCGCTTGGGGACATTGAGAATGCGGCGCAGGGCCAGAGAATCTGCCGGGTTAGCAATGGCCACCAGATAGGCCATGACGTCCTTGATTTCAGCGCGCTCATAGAACTTGGTGCCACCAATGATTCGATACGGAATTCCCGAGCGAATAAGGATGTCTTCCAGGGCACGCGTTTGGGCGTTGGTGCGATAGAACACCGCCATGTCCGAATAGGGCGTTCCCTCACCGCTGAGGGCCACAATCTGATCGGCCACGAACTGTGCTTCATCGTGGGCGGAATAACCGGTGAAGCCGATGATGTCTTCGCCCTGGCCGATTTCCGTGAACAGGTTCTTGGCTTTCCGGTCGAAGTTGTTTCCAATGACCGCATTGGCTACGTCCAAAATGTTTTGGGTTGAGCGGTAGTTCTGCTCGAGCAGAATTGCTTCCGCCCCCTGGAAATCACGCTCGAACTCGGTGATGTTGCGAATATCGGCACCGCGAAAGGCATAAATCGACTGGTCCGAGTCACCCACCACGGTGAGCGAGGCTCCAGGGACAGAGCCATCGGAGGCGGTGGGAACCTTGGAGTCAGTCGGGACCAGGGCAGCTGGCACATCCCTGGTGAGCTCTCTAATCAAGGCGTATTGAGCGTGGTTCGTGTCCTGGTACTCATCGACGAGCACATGGCGGAACCGGGTCTGATATCTCGCCGCCACCTCGGGAAAAGCCCGAAGGAGATAGACGGTCTGGCCAATCAAGTCGTCAAAGTCAAAGGCTTGGGATTTAGCGAGCTCTCGCTGATAGCGATCCCACACCTCGATGAAGAGC
This sequence comes from Pontimonas sp., assembly GCA_044341675.1. GTDB lineage: Bacteria > Actinomycetota > Actinomycetes > Actinomycetales > Microbacteriaceae > Pontimonas. Next base: position 11,709 of record JBIIRH010000008.1, on the reverse strand, counting down.
GCGTCTGCTGGATCATTCGACCCAGAAACGCGCCGATAGCTATCAACATCGGCCAGCTCGTTCTTAAGCCTAGACATCTTGCCAATCACAGCACCGTGAGTGAGCCCTAATCCATCAGCGTCGACATCCTTGAGGATCCGCTTGATCAGAGCCCTCTGATCAGCAGAGTCGTAGATGGTGAACGAGGACGAATAGCCAAAGCGTTCGGCCTCTTTGCGCAGTATGCGCACGCACGCCGAGTGGAACGTGGAAATCCACATGCTCCCGGCGGCCTCGCCGACGAGAGACTCCACACGCTCTCGCATCTCGCCAGCGGCCTTGTTGGTGAAGGTAATGGCCAAAATCTGGCTCGGCCATGCCTCACGCGTGGCGAGAAGACCGGCGATGCGACGGGTCAGAACGCTCGTTTTGCCAGAACCCGCTCCAGCAACGATGAGCAGGGCATTGCCCCGAAACTCGACCGCTTGGCGCTGCTGAGGGTTAAGACCATCAAGAAGAACCTCTGGCAACTGGGACATATCGGCCCAAGTCTAGAGCCCTCCACCGATACGTTCGCTAGCCTTAGAGCGTGAGCATACCCGGCAATGATTCCGAGTCCCCGAGGGATGCTCCTTTGGTGCAGCCGGTCACCGCGTCTGTGCCGAGTGACCCTCTGGAAGGCCTCGATACGGCTCGGATTCTGAACGAGACCGTGGCGATTCCGGTCGTGGCCAGCGACCAAGAACCAGGCCTGAGGCAACCCGCCGAATCAGTTGGTGAGCCGGAGGTTGCTCTTTCTGGCTGGAATGTCCTCGCGATTGTGTCGCTGGTGCTCGCTGTAGTCCTCAGCCCCCTGGCGGTCGTATTTGGTTACCTCGCTGTTGGCCAGATCAGGCGCAGCGCGCAACGCGGCGAAGCCCTTGCCTGGGTCGCTGTGGCACTCGGGTGGGTGTGGACCGTGTCGTATGTAGTGGCCGGTGCTGTTCTGGCGCTCACCTGGATTCAGGTCGCCTAAAGAATTTCCCCAGCAATCCCCCAGGGTCCCCGGTAGAATAAGGCGACCTCAAGGTCCCCTGTACCGTCACAGAAAAGGCACCCATGTCTAACTCAAACCCAGCGTTCTCCCGCTCCGCGGTCTTTACTGAGGGCCGCTACGCCACTCCGAGCGCACAGGAGCTCGACGAAATCTACGGTCGCCCCGCTGCAACTGCCGCTGAGACCGGCCGGATGTCCTACGAGGACACCATCATGAAGACCCTGATCACCTTTGGTGTTCTGCTCGCTGGTGCGCTTGTTGGATGGGCGTTCCCCGTGCTGGCGATCCCCGGCTTCATTGTGGGCCTCGTGTTGGCACTGGTGAACATTTTCAAGAAGCAGCCCTCTCGCGGGCTCATTCTTGCCTACGCAGGATTCCAGGGTCTGTTTGTGGGTGGCCTCTCCGCCATCTTCAACACGATGTGGGATGGCATTGTCACCCAGGCCGTCTTTGGAACGCTCGCCGTTGTCGGCGTCACCCTGTTCCTCTTCCTCAATGGCAAGGTCCGCACCTCACCCCGCATGACCCGCATTGTGATGGTCGCGATGGTGGGATACCTCGTCTTCTCGCTGGTCAACTTTGGTCTCCAGGTGTTTGGCGTGACCGAGAGCCAGTTCGGACTTCGGGACTACGAAGTGTTCGGAATCCCTCTGGGCCTCATCATCGGTGTCCTGGTGGTCTTCCTCGCCGCTTACTCGCTCGTCATGGACTTTGAGAGCATCAAGGCTGGCGTTGAGAACGGCGCTCCCCGCAACTTCGCCTGGCAAGCAGCATTTGGCATTGTCGTCACCGTCGTGTGGCTGTATGTCGAAATTCTGCGAATCCTCGCAATCCTGCGTGGTGAGTAACCACCAAGAGAACTAAAGAAGGGGTCTGGCTAAGCCAGGCCCCTTCTGCGTTACTCCCACTCGATGGTGCCGGGCGGCTTTGAGGTGATGTCGAGAACGACGCGGTTCACTTCGGGGACTTCGTTGGTGATGCGGTTCGACACCTTCGCCAAAACGTCATAGGGCAATCTGCTCCAGTCCGCCGTCATGGCGTCCTCGCTGGACACCGGACGCAACACAATCGGGTGGCCATAGGTTCGGCCATCGCCTTGCACGCCTACTGATCGAACATCGGCCAGCAAGACCACGGGGCACTGCCAGATCTCTGCGTCCAGGCCTGCCAGGGTGAGCTCCTCCCGGACAATCTTGTCGGCAGCGCGCAAAGTGTCGAGGCGGTCCTGGGTGACATCGCCGATGATGCGAATACCAAGGCCTGGGCCAGGGAACGGGTGGCGCCCCACAATCGCTTCTGGCAGACCGAGCTCTCGGCCAATCGCGCGAACCTCATCTTTGAAGAGGGCGCGAAGTGGCTCGACCAAGTCAAACTCGAGGTCATCGGGAAGGCCACCAACGTTGTGGTGGCTCTTGATGACCGCGGTTCCAGAACCCCCACCACTCTCGACAATGTCGGGATAGAGGGTTCCCTGAACCAGGAACTTCACCTGCGCTCCGCCGTCCTTGGCTTCAGCAACAATCTCCGCAGCAGCACTCTCAAACGTTCTAATGAACTCCCGGCCAATAATCTTGCGCTTGGTCTCCGGGTCGCTCACACCGGCAAGCGCGGTGAGGAACTGCTCCCTGGCATCGACTGTGACAAGTCGAACACCGGTTGCGGCAACAAAGTCTTTTTCCACCTGCTCGCGCTCTCCCAAGCGCAAAAGTCCGTGGTCGACAAACACACACACCAGCTGGTCTCCCACTGCCTTATGAACCAGGGCTGCAGCGACGGCAGAGTCGACACCACCAGAAAGTCCACAGATCACGAGGTCACCACCGACCTGGGTAGCAACAGCATCAATCTGGTCGGCAATGACGTTGCCACTGTTCCAACTGCGATCGAGCCCCACAACTTTGTGGAGGAAGTTTTCCAACACTCCTTGCCCGTGCTCGGAGTGCTTCACCTCGGGGTGCCACTGCACCCCGAACATCTTCTTGGCCTCTGAGCCAAACGCTGCCACGACGGTGGCATCGGTGGAGGCTAAGACCTCAAAGCCCGGTGGGGCACTCTGCACCTGGTCGCCATGGCTCATCCACGTGGTCTGCTTCTCAGGTTGGCCGGAAAAGAGCGGGGTGAGACCGGGATTGACGGTAGTTGCAGTTGCACCGTATTCACGAAGTCCTGTTTTGCCCACATCGCCACCAAGCGCCTGGGCCATCACTTGGAATCCATAGCAAATGCCAAGCACTGGAACGCCGAGCTCGAGAATGCCCTCCTGCAGGGAGGGCGATCCTTCTTCATAGACGCTGGATGGGCCACCGCTCAGCACAATGGCCAGTGGGTTCTTCTCTGCGATCTCCGCTGCGCTGGCATGGTGGGAAATGATTTCTGAATAGACGCCGGCTTCACGAACCCGCCTAGCAATCAGCTGGGCGTACTGGGCGCCAAAGTCCACGACCAAAACGGGCCGATGCTCACTCACGAGTCGCTCCCTGCCGTGGCGATGATCTCTTCAACGACCCGGTGCGCCCACCGCTCCAAGAAGAACGAGAACACCGGGAACAAACCACCAGAGGCAAGCCAGAGGAAGCGCCAGAAGGGCCAGCGCAAGAGGCTCCACACTCTGAAGCACGTGAACAGGTAGACGACATAGAACCAGCCGTGGGCAATCAGAATCGCTGACGAGAGATTGATGGCCTGCACAGTGTCGTTCGGAACAAACGCCAGAAAGCCCTGCGAGCCCAACATTTCCAGTTCGCTGCCAAACCCGTATTTCGCGATGATCTCGATGGCCAGCAGAAGAAGCAGTACTCCCGTGACATTGGCTGAGCGGGTGAACCACTTCAGAGCGGTAGAGACTCGCTCGACCTGGGCGCCAGTTAGTGCCGCGGGGGAGCCTTGAGCCATGACTCAAGTTTAGGGGGATTGCCTGGGTGCTTCTTCGAGTTCGCGCTCCCACTCGTCTTTCACCAGTCGGTACCAGAGATAGATCGCAAAGACTCCAAAGATTGCCCACTCGGCCGCATAGAAGAGATTGAGCCAGTTGAGTTGGCGCTGTGTCGCTGGGGCTTCTGTTCCAATCGCGAGCAGACCCTCAGGCGCCTCGGCCAGAACGAGGTACCCACCATAGACAGGTCCCGGATTCGACCACAGGTTCAGTAACTCTGGAACGGCAAGCGCAGAGCGCTCCCCCGCCCGAAAGTCAGATTGCTGGGGAGATTCGGTGGGAACATAACGCCCCACTAAAGGGGTTGCGGGATCAGGAATCTCCCCGGAGGCAATGGACTCTGGCGACCACCCCACGGCAACGGCCAGTGATGCCCCCTCCGGGGTTTGGCAGTGTCGAACCAACCACGACCCCGTTCCCCCTCTGGTGGGTCGATCGGTGATGACGACATCGTCGCCCTCCACAAACGAGCACTCCACGCTGACCATTCGGCCACTGGCATTGGTGGTGATCACTGACTGCGGGGAGCCCACGCTGTCTAAGGGAACCGTGTTCTCTGTGTCGCGCTCGATGACGGTGGCCTCAGCGATGCTGCGCTCTAGTTGCCATTGGCCAAGTGCTGCAAAGACTCCGGCGACCACCAAGGCAAGAACGAGAGCGGCAATCCACTTCGGCCTTCTGGCTACCCGCCACACAGCAGTCTCCTCATATCAGCAACGCTTAGAAGCGTAGAGGGCGGGGCTTACAAAACACCGGGTGCGACTAGCGCGAGACCACAATCTCTACGCGCTGGAATTCCTTGAGGTCTGAATATCCACACGTTGCCATCGAGTGGCGCAGAGCCCCCATCAGATTGGTGCGGCCATCAGCCGAGTGGGCTGGGCCATAGAGCACTTCTTCCAGAGGGCCATCGTGACCGACCCATGCCCGATATCCACGGGGGAGGGTTGCGTGGTGGGCCTCAGGGCCCCAGTGCCAGCCTTGGCCCGGAGCCTCGGCGGCCCGAGCAAGCGTCGAGCCCAACATGACGGCATCGGCGCCGGTGGCAATGGCTGCGACAATGTCGCCGCTTTGGCCAAGGCCACCATCAGCAATGACGTGAACATAGCGCCCGCCGGACTCGTCCAAGTATTCGCGCCTCGCGCTAGCGACATCAGAAATTGCTGTTGCCATCGGGGCGTGGATTCCGAGCGATGCCCTGGTCGAGGATGCGGCGCCACCGCCAAAGCCAACCAGGACACCGGCTGCGCCGGTGCGCATCAGGTGAAGAGCAGCCGTGTAGGTAGCAGCGCCTCCCACAATCACGGGAACATCAAGCTGATAGATGAACTCTTTCAAGTTCAGTGGCTCGCGGTTCTTACTCACGTGCTCGGCACTCACCGTGGTGCCGCGGATAACAAACAGGTCTACCCCAGCACCCAGGACCGTCTCGGAAAACTCGTGGGTGCGCTGAGGACTCAACGCGCCAGCGACGGGGACACCCGCATCCCTAATTTCTGCGAGGCGCAACTTGATCAGCTCAGGCTTGATGGGCTCGGCATAAATGCGCTGGAGACCACGGGTTGCCTCATCCTCCGAGAGAGAAGCGATTTCTTTATATGCCTTGGTGGGGTCTTCATACCTGGTCCAGAGACCCTCGAGGTTCAAAACACCGAGCCCACCGAGCTTCCCCATCGCGATGGCACTGGCAGGAGACATGACCGAGTCCATAGGAGCGGCAATCACCGGGGAGCGGAAGGTGAACGCGTCAATCTTCCATTCAATGGAGACATCTTCGGGGTCCCGGGTGCGACGACTGGGGATGACCGCAACGTCGTCAAAGGAATACGCCCGAACGGCACGCTTCGTGAGTCCTACCTCAACTTCATTCACGCGCACAAGCCTATCGGCGAAGCACCGAGTGTGCTCTAGCGGCGGTAGTTGGGGGCCTCCACGACCATCTGAATGTCGTGGGGGTGTGACTCTTTCAAACCTGCAGGCGTGATGCGGACAAACTTGCCCTTGGCCTTCAGCTCATCGATTGTCGCGGCACCGGTATAGAACATGGATTGACGGAGGCCGCCGAGCAGTTGGTACACGACCGAGCCCAACGGCCCGCGGTAGGGAACCTGGCCCTCGATGCCCTCGGCGATGAGCTGCTCATCGCTCGGAACGTCAGCCTGGAAGTAGCGGTCTCTGGAATAGGAGGTTTTGGTGCCCCGGGTTTGAAGGGCGCCCAAGGAGCCCATCCCCCGGTAATTCTTGAACTGCTTGCCGTTGACGAAAATGAGGTCGCCAGGGCTTTCGTCGGTGCCAGCCAGTAGCGAACCGAGCATGACGGAATTAGCACCGGCCACGAGGGCTTTCGCGATATCACCGGAGTACTGCAAGCCACCATCAGCAATGAGGGGAACACCGGCGCGCTTAGCAGCGAGCGATGCTTCATAGACAGCGGTGATCTGAGGAACGCCAACACCGGCAACGACCCTGGTGGTGCAGATTGAGCCTGGGCCAACCCCCACCTTCACAGCGTCCGCGCCAGCGTCGATCAATGCTTGGGCACCTGCCTTCGTGGCGATGTTGCCACCAATCACGTCAATAGCCGCAAAGGCCTTGTCCTTCTTGAGCTTCGCGATGATGTCGAGCACACCCTTGGAGTCGCCGTTAGCGGTGTCCACAACAAGGACGTCGATGCCCGCATCGCGCAGTGCGCCAGCCCGATCCCACGCATCTCCGAAGAACCCAATCGCAGCACCCACGCGAAGGCGACCCTCAGAATCCTTTGTGGCGTGCGGATACTTCTCGCTCTTGTCAAAGTCTTTGACCGTAATGAGGCCCTTCAGTCGACCCTGCTTATCGACCAAGGGGAGCTTTTCAATCTTGTGAGTGGCGAAGATCGCAAGCGCCTCGCTCTGCGAGATGCCCTCCGGTGCTGTGATGAGGTTGGCCTTTGTCATCACATCTTTGACCAGCGTCCGGTGGGCCTCGGCGCGAGGGACGAAACGCATATCGCGGTTGGTGATGATGCCAACCAGGAGACCCTCGCCCTCCACAACCGGAACACCGGACACCCGGAAGCGAGCGCACAGGTCATCAACATCGGCGACGGTCGCATCGGGGGTGATGGTGACGGGGTTCGTAATCATTCCGGACTCACTGCGCTTGACCTTGTCCGCGGCGCTCGCCTGATCCTCAATGGAGAGATTGCGGTGCAAAACACCCAGCCCGCCCTGGCGGGCCATGGCAATCGCCATGCGTTCTTCGGTGACAGTGTCCATGGCAGCGGAGACCAAAGGTGCGTGGACCTTGATGCGCTTAGTCAGTTGAGTGGTCGTATCAGCGTCGCTCGGGATGACATCGGTGTGAGCGGGCAGCAACATCACATCGTCGTAGGTGAGCCCCACAAATCCGAAAGGATCATTTTCTGCCATGAAACCCCCCGAAACTCAGCCTGTAAAGGGCGCCGTTGTTCACCAAAGTCGTTATCACTATCGTAACGGGTTAGACCTGGAGGCGTAACCTCGGCATAATGGGAACCTGTTCACACAGAGAACTTGACCAGCACCCCCCGCGTCAGTGGAGATGCGAGAGAAATGGCGTGACCGACATGTTTGCAGGACCCATCGGAGACACCGTGACATCTGTCACCCAGAGCAGATTCGATAGCCGCCGAGGCGGCGCCCTCAAAATGATGTTGATTTTCATCCTGGGGCTCATGGGAGCTTTCGCGGCAGCGCCTGCCATCGCTGACACCACCGGTGAAGAGTACGACTTCCGCATCGCGGGAAATGTGAAGAACGAGGGTGAGCCGATTGCGGACGTCCGCATCGAGGTCTCCAACGACAGCTATAGCGCTGAGGTCGTCACCGACGGCGAGGGCAAATGGGCAATCGGTGTTCCCGAGGGTGGAATCTACAACGTCACCCTCGATGAGAGCACTTTGCCCGAGGGAATCGCCGTTCTTGAGGGAGGCGCCACTCAGACTGTGGAAATTGGGCCCAGTGGAAGTGTGGTCAAGAACTTCTTCATCGGCGAGGGCGAACGACAGGTTGTCACCCTCGGCGACCAAATCGTCCAGCGCTTGATATATGGCATCAACTTCGGTCTCATGCTCGGACTGGCCTCGATTGGGTTGTCCCTGGTTTATGGCACTACCGGCCTCTCCAACTTCTCTCACGCTGAACTGGTGACCTTTGGAGCACTGATGGCGCTGGCCTTCGGTGTCGTCCTTGCTCTGCCACTCTGGATTGCCTTCCCTCTCGCTCTCCTCGCAAGTGCCGGACTGGGTTGGGCCCAGGACGCCGGGCTATGGCGACCGCTTCGAAAACGAGGCCTGGGCCTCGTTCAGCTGATGATTGTCAGCATCGGACTGTCCTTGGCAGTGCGCTATGTCTTCCAGTTCTTCGTTGGCGGTGGCACGACCCAACTGCCAGGCTCCGGTGGGGACAAGATTCGACTGTTTGGTGCCGTCGCGTTGAGTGTCGTTGACCTCTCGAGTATGGCCATCAGCCTCGTGGTGATTGTGCTCTTCGCGCTGTGGTTGCTTTACTCCAAGACCGGTAAGGCCACTCGCGCCATCTCTGATAACTCTGCGCTGGCAGCCGCCTCCGGTATTGACGTTGACCGAGTGGTCCGCATCGTCTGGATTTTGGCCTCGGTGCTCGCCGGTCTCGCCGGTATCCTCTGGGCTTACTTCCGACCGGGAATCAAGTGGGACATGGGCGAGAAGATCTTGCTCCTGATGTTTGCCGCCGTGGTTCTCGGTGGTTTGGGAACAGCCTTTGGCGCTCTCCTAGGAGCCCTCATCGTGGGAATCTTGGTCGAGACGTCCGCTCTAGTCATCCCCTCCGACCTCAAGTACGTCGGAGCGCTCGTGTTGCTCATCGCAATTCTGCTCGTGAGGCCCCAGGGCATCTTGGGTCGAAAAGAACGAATAGGTTAGGGGCGCGAACATGGACTGGGGATCAATCCTTTCAAACACGGCGCAGTCGCTACTGAGCCCAGCAACGATGGCTTTTGCCCTCGCAGCTCTCGGCCTCGCCGTTCACTTCGGTTTTGCGGGTCTGCTGAACTTCGGTATCGCGGGCTTCATGGCCGTTGGTGCCTACGGATATGCAATTTCTATCCTCACGTTTGGTCTGCCGTGGTGGCTCTCTGCGCTGGTCGGTATAACGGCAGCAGTGGGATTCGCCATTCTGATGGGTGTGCCGACACTGCGGCTTCGAGGGGATTATCTGGCGATTGTGACCATCGCCACCGCCGAAATTCTGCGTCTTCTCTTCCTCACCACTGCGTTTGAGGAGTACACCGGATCCGCAGATGGCCTCTTTGGCTACCACGCGAGTTTCCGCGCATCAAACCCGTTCCCTGAGGGCACCTATGGGTTTGGCCCCTGGGTCTATAACGAGGTCGAGCTGTGGGTGTTGGTGATTGGAGTCATCCTTGTCGGCCTTGCCGCCCTGTTCGTGTGGCGATTGATGAACAGCCCGTGGGGTCGTGTCATCAAGGGCATTCGCGAAGATGAGGATGCCGTTCGTGCTCTCGGAAAGAACGTCTTTTCCTACAAGATGCAGGCGCTCATCATCGGTGGTGTCATCGCAGCAATCGGTGGCATCGTTTATGCCCTTCCCAGTGCCGTGAACCCGAATGTGTATGTCACCTCGCTGACCTTCTTCGTGTGGACGGCTCTCCTCCTCGGTGGAGCAGCAACTGTCTTCGGTCCGCTTCTGGGGGCCGTAGTGTTCTGGGTCCTCCAGGCCTTCCTCTCCAACGTTCTGCCAGCCCTTGTGTCTTCTGGCATCCTGCCGATGGTCACGTCTCAGCAAGCTGCGACGCTCCGCTTCGTTCTGGTTGGCCTGGGGCTAGTCCTGCTGGTCATATTCCGCCCCCAAGGAGTCCTTGGCGACAAGAGGGAGTTGACCTTTGTCAAGTAGAAGCAACGCCGAGAAGATTGTGAAGACCACAGGTCTTCACATCGGAACGATTGAACCCGGGGTGAAGAAGGTGGACCCCATCATCACGATGGACCACGTTCACCGCCAGTTTGGTGGTCTTACCGCGGTTGATGTCGCGCACTTGGAGATTCCCCGCGGTGCGATCACTGCACTCATTGGCCCCAACGGTGCCGGCAAGACCACACTGTTCAACCTGCTGACTGGCTTCGACAAGCCAGACACCGGTGAGTGGACGTTTGATGGCCGCAACATCGCCGGTGTTCCTGCCTTTAGGTTGGCGCAGATGGGCCAGGTTCGAACCTTCCAGCTCACTAAGGCCCTCGGCCTGCTGACCGTGCTCGAGAACATGAAGCTGGGTTCCAAGAACCAGAAGGGAGAGCACTTCCTTGCCTCCTTGTTCCCGTTCCTGTGGAAGAAGCAAGACGAGGAGATCGCCGAAAAGGCGATGCGTCTGCTGAAGAAGTTCAAGCTCGATGCCAAGAAGGACGACTTCGCGGCAAGCCTCTCGGGTGGACAGCGCAAGCTTTTGGAAATGGCCCGCGCTCTGATGAGCGAACCAGAGCTCGTCATGCTGGATGAGCCCATGGCCGGCGTGAACCCAGCTCTCACGGAGTCACTCCTGGAACACATCCTGGACCTCAAGACCGAGGGAATGACAGTGCTCTTCGTGGAGCACGACATGCACATGGTGAGTCACATCGCCGACTGGGTTGTCGTGCTGGCCGAAGGAAAGGTTGTCGCCGAGGGCCCCCCTGACGTAGTCATGAAGAACCCCGCGGTTATCGACGCTTACCTGGGATCCCACCAGGACACCGACCTCGGAACCGTCACTGGCCGTATCCCGAAGATTTCCGAGTAAGTCGGATTAAGAAGAGCGAGAAGCACAATGCCTGAGACTCAGTCCCCCGTCATTAGCGTCAACAATCTTGTCGCCGGATACCTCCCCGGAGTAAACATCCTGAACGGGTGCAACCTGGAAGCTCGACAAGGTGAACTCATCGGCATCATCGGCCCTAATGGAGCAGGTAAGTCCACTCTTCTGAAGGCGATTTTTGGTCAGGTGAAGGTTCGGGATGGCCACATCGCCCTCAACGGCGAAGACATCACTGGTCTGAAGGCAAACAAGTTGGTTGAGCGCGGTGTGGGAATGGTCCCGCAGAACAACAACGTCTTTCCCAGCCTCACCATCGAGGAGAACCTCCAGATGGGCATCTACCAGGAGCCCAAGCACTATGCAGAGCGCCTGGAATTCGTTGTTGGTCTATTTGATGAACTGAAGAAGCGTCTGAAGCAGCGTGCAGGGTCTCTCTCCGGCGGTGAGCGCCAGATGGTGGCCATGGGACGCGCTCTGATGATGAATCCCAAGGTTTTGCTCCTCGATGAGCCCTCAGCCGGTCTCTCGCCCGTGAGACAGGATGAGGCATTCATTCGCGTCTCCGACATCAACAAGGCCGGTGTGACCACAATCATGGTGGAACAAAACGCCAGGCGATGCCTCCAGATTTGTGACCGCGCCTACGTCCTAGACCAGGGCGTCGACGCCTATACGGGCACAGGACGTGAGCTCCTAAACGACCCCAAGGTCATTAGCCTCTACCTCGGCACCCTCGGCACGTAGACGGAACATTCTCCGACGCCCGAGTGCGGAGAATGGGGGATTCGAACACTGTGCTATTTCTGGAATCCATTGCTTACGAAGGCCAGGATCTTTGCTGCTAAGACGAGGGCCAGCAATCCACCCAAAACACTAGATGAGACCAGTATCCAAATAGCCAATGGGTAGACGCTCAGGTGGGCAAAGACATAGGTTGCCCTGAGAAAAAAAGAGC
>JBIIRH010000052.1:0-5257 GCA_044341675.1 Pontimonas sp. | reverse complement strand
CAAGCCAAACTTGTGAAGGTCCTCAGGCAAAACCTGGCTGAACATGTTTTGGGTGGCGTCCTTGGACTGCAACGGCGCACCGAAACCGATGCCGTGGCGGCCCACCCGCTGAGAAATGATGTCTTCGAGTCCAGCAAAAGCACCGGCAACGATGAAGAGGACGTTGGTGGTGTCGATTTGAATGAACTCTTGCTGGGGGTGCTTGCGCCCGCCCTGGGGTGGAACTGCTGCCACCGTTCCTTCAAGGATTTTCAGGAGCGCTTGCTGAACGCCCTCACCCGAGACGTCTCGGGTGATGGAGGGGTTCTCCGCTTTTCTGGCAATCTTGTCGATCTCGTCGATGTAGATGATGCCTGTCTCGGCCCTCTTGACGTCATAGTCGGCAGCCTGGATGAGCTTGAGCAAGATGTTCTCAACGTCCTCGCCCACATAACCGGCCTCGGTCAGTGCTGTCGCGTCAGCGACGGCAAAGGGGACATTCAGACGCTTCGCGAGAGTTTGGGCCAGATAGGTCTTGCCGCAACCGGTCGGGCCAATCAGAAGAATGTTGCTCTTTTGAATGTCGATGTCATCGGAGCCCTCCACCGCATGGGGTGAGGCAGCAGCGCGAACACGCTTGTAGTGGTTATAGACGGCGACAGACAGGGAGCGCTTGGCCTCTTCCTGGCCAATGACGTATTCCTCGAGGAAGTCGTAGATCTCTTTGGGCTTGGGCAAATCGAAGTCAGCGACGGCTTGACCGCTGTGCTCAGATTGGCGCTCATCGATGATTTCGTTACAGAGCTCAACACACTCATCACAGATATAAACACCGGGTCCTGCAATGAGCTGCTGGACCTGTTTTTGGCTTTTGCCACAGAACGAACACTTGAGGAGCTCGCCAGAATCTCCTGTGCGTGCCATGAGAAAGCCTTCCTCCATGCAATCTGGACCCTCTGGAGTTTACCTCTCAGGGCCCAAGCGCTTCGGACATTCCACAGGTAACGCGCGGTGTGGCGCCGGCTAGCATGGAAGAACTATGGGCCCCATCAGCAACTCATCCCGCGCATCTGGCTGGATGGTGGCGCTGGTTGCAGTGGCGCTGGCGCTGGGTTTCCCAGCGTCTGCTTTTGCCCACAACGTCGTCGAAGATCGAGACCCTGCCGCCGATTCCCTCGTGACAACGAGCCCCGTCACCGTGTCGATTTCCACCAATGACAACTTCTTGAACACCGGAGAGGCCAGGGGTGGTTTTGCCCTTGTGGCGCGGGATGCCAGCGGCCTCTACTACGGCGATGGTTGCGTGAGCATCGACGAGCGCACCATGAGTGCAACCCTGGAGCTTGGTGGGGCTGGCACCTACAGAGTCCTCTACCAGTTCGTCTCAGCCGATGGTCACACGCTTCAAGACAACTACGACTTTGTCTTTGAGCCCTCACCCGACCACGTCCCGGCTAGCGGAAGCAGCGCGGCGCCCGTCTGCGGGGAAACAACCGAGGACATACCGGTGGCGGAGACCACGCCCGAGGTCATCGCCCCCCTAGATGCTCCTCAGGTGGTTGCCGATGAATCAGTGTCGCTGATTCCCACGATTGCCGGAGTCGTCGTGCTGATAGTCCTGCTAATTGGTCTTGGGGTCTCCGGCCTGCGGAAACGCCAAGGCAAGAGCTAGCTAGGCGACGACAGCCTCTGGGCCCTTGAGGGCTGCGCCGACACCGGCAGACTTCCTCGAGGAGAGGACCTGATCGATCAGTCCGTAGTCGAGAGCTTCCGCAGCGGTCAGGATTTTGTCGCGGTCAATATCGCGGTTGACCTCTTCGGGGCTCTTGTTCGAGTGCTTCGAGAGAGTCCCTTCCAGCCATTCGCGCAATCTGGCAATTTCCTTGGCCTGAATCTCAATGTCAGATGCCTGGCCACGGCCCGCTTCGCCCATCATCGGCTGGTGAATGAGGATTCGAGCGTTGGGAAGAGCAAGGCGCTTTCCTGGCTCACCGCCGGCAAGAATCACTGCTGCTGCAGAAGCAGCCTGACCAAGAACCACAGTTTGAATCTGCGGGCGCACATATTGCATCGTGTCGTAGATGGCGGTCATAGCGGTGAACGAGCCACCGGGAGAGTTGATATACATCACGATGTCGCGGTCGGGATCCTGGCTTTCCAAGACGAGCAACTGCGCCATGACGTCATCGGCTGACGCGTCATCCACCTGGACACCTAAGAAGACGATGCGGTCTTCAAAGAGCTTGGCGTAGGGGTCTTGGCGCTTGAATCCGTAGCTGGTGCGCTCTTCGAAGCTCGGCAAGATGTAGCGCGACTCGGGCATGGACATCGATGCCTTGTGCTCTGGGACTGTGTTCATTGGATATTCCCCGTCTACTTCTTCTTGCTTTGCTCTGTTCCACCGCCACCGACAACGTCGGTTGCAGAGGAGCGAATGTGATCGACAAAGCCATAGGCCAGCGCCTCGTCCGCGGTGAACCAACGGTCACGGTCACCATCGGACATGATTTGGTCAACAGTTTTGCCAGTGGCCTCAGCCGTAATCTGGGCCAAACGCTTCTTCATGTCATTGATCAGGTGAGCCTGAGTCTGGATGTCACTCGCGGTTCCACCAAAACCACCGTGGGGCTGGTGCAAGAGCACGCGGGCGTTCGGGGTGATGTACCGCTTCCCCTTGGTGCCAGCGGTCAACAGCAGCTGGCCCATCGAGGCGGCCATACCAATGCCAACAGTCACGATGTCGTTGGGAACAAACTGCATGGTGTCGTAGATGGCCATACCGGCGGTGATGGAACCACCGGGTGAGTTGATGTAGAGGTAGATGTCACGCTCAGCGTCTTCAGCAGCGAGGAGCAAGAGCTTGGCCGCAATTTCGTTGGCGTTGTCGTCACGAACTTCGGAACCCAGCCAAATAATGCGGTCTTTGAGCAACCGGTCAAAGACATTGGGTTGCATCATCGTTTCTGCCATGGACACAGTTTTGTTCTCCTCACGAACATCCTGAAGCGGACTACACCGACCCTACCGGGCACCAACCCGCCGAACCGGCAGTGTTCGCCCTCGGCAGAGTGTCGCGTTAGTGCTTGTGGTCGTGGTCGTGGTCGTGGTCGTCGTGGTTATCGGCGACAGCCTGGGCCACGGCTTGCTCAACGGGATCAGTGGCCTGGCGGGTGAAGTCGCTCAAGTCAACTTTCTTGCCCTTAGTGTCGACAACCTTGACGCCGGCAAGCGCTACAGAGAGCGACTTGGACCTAGCGACCTCGCCCACCATGGAGGGGATCTGGTTGTTGCTATCGAGGTTCTGGATGAATTCGGTGGGATCCATTCCATACTGCGAAGCCGACTGAATGAGGTATTGGCTCAGTTCGTCCTGGGACACCTGAACCTCGAGGCTCTCCACCAGCGCGTCCAAAAGAATCTGGGTCTTCAGCGACTTCTCGGTCGACTCGATGACCTCGGCGCGGTGCTTGTCATCATCGAGCTTGCCTTCTTGCTCGAGGTGGCGGTGAACCTCGTCATCGATGACACCCTGGGGCAGCGGAATGGTGACATCCTCCAGGAGCTTCTCGACGAGCTTGTTCCTCGCCTGCTGAGCCTGCCCGAAGACACCCTTGCGCTGAACCTGGACCTTCATGTCCTCGCGGAGCTCGGCGATGGTGTCGAACTGACTGGAGATCTGAGCAAACTCGTCATCAGCTTCGGGCAACTCGCGCTCTTTCACAGCCAACACGGTGATCTCAATCAGTGCGCTCTCTCCCACGCGGTCTCCACCGAGCAGCTTGGATTCAAAGGTGGTGGTCTCCCCGGCAGTGAGAGTGTCAAGGGCTTCATCGATGCCATCGATGAGCTGGCCTGAGCCGACCTCGTAGCTAATGGAGTTGGCGGTGTCGATGGTGCTGTCGCCAATTTTTGCCACCAGGTCAACTTGAACAAAGTCACCGGTCTTGATCGGGCGGTCAACGCTCACCAGCGTGCCAAAGCGAGCGCGAAGGCCATCAAGTTCAGCCTCGACCTCGTCCTTGCTCACGGTGACAGGCTCAACTTCGATGGAGTACTTCGTGTGGTCGGGAATCTTAAACTCCGGACGGGTATCCACCTCAACAACGACCACCAGGTCGCCAGAAAAATCTTTGTCGCTTGGCCACTGGGTGACATCAGCCTCGGGACGGCCGAGGGTGCGAACCTTCTGTTCGGCGACAGCGAGCTGGAAGAAACGATCGAGGCCTTCGCCCACAGCGTGGTTGAGAACTTCGCCCTTGCCGACCCTCTGATCGATCAGGGTGGGAGGAACCTTGCCCTTGCGGAAGCCTGGAATGTTGACCTGCTCAGCGATGTGCTGGTACGCGTGGTCGAGGCTTGGCTTGAGCTCCTCCGGTGGGACAGTGATTGTCAGGCGAACTCGAGTGGGGCCAAGGGCTTCTTTTGTCGTTGTGGGCACGGCATTTTCTCCAACTGATTTTTCTTGTGTGTCTTTCCGTCGGGGCGACAGGATTCGAACCTGCGACTTCCCGCTCCCAAAGCGGGCGCTCTACCAAACTGAGCTACGCCCCGAAAAGATAAGAGTTGATCACCATCCGGGCGCAGTACACAGCCATGCCCAGGCGAACAGCCTCTGGAAGTCTAGCCGGTGTCATCGCACGGGAAGTACGAATCGAAGTGCATGCAGTACCATCGTTGACGTAGCACCCCCAGGGGATGTAGCTCAATGGTAGAGCCTCAGTCTTCCAAACTGATGGTGCGGGTTCGATCCCCGTCATCCCCTCCAGTTACACGCTCTGGTCGTGAGTGACAATGCCCTGCGAGATTGTCATCCACACCGGCATCTGCCGCACCGCGTCACTGGCGGCCGCGGCGTTTGAACCGCAAGCGTCGACCAGCCACTTCGGGTCGGCATCAACAATCACGAGGTCTGCCGGTTGCCCCACGGCAACCGTGCTTCTTGTGGAGCAACCAATCGCCTCATCGAGGGTCAAGGACTGCTCGGGGTGCCAGGGCTCCCGACCATCCCTGGTGCGGGTGATGGCAGCAGCAATCGACACCCAGGGGTCCAGGGGTGCTACTGGCGCATCAGAGCCGAGAATCAACTGCGCTCCGCTATCGACCAAACGACGAAGCGCGAAAGCCCGATCTGCTCGGTCGGCCCAGTAGACGTCGGTCACGTCGCGGTCATCCACCGCGTGCTCGGGTTGAACGCTCGCGATCACACCGAGCTTCGCGAAGCGAACAAAGTCAGCGTCGCGCACCAGCTGGGCGTGCTCAATGCGCCCACCAAGACCGT
>JBIIRH010000021.1:0-16622 GCA_044341675.1 Pontimonas sp. | reverse complement strand
TAGCCATAAGGCGACCGGCCTCCCGTGTAGAACCAGGCGGCGACAAGGGCAAGAGCCCCAACCCCGAGGAATATCCACAGCTGGCTCACCACGACCAGTGCCAAGCCTGCCAAGATCGCGACTCCGAACGAGACGAATGCGGCACGCTTCACCTTCCCCGGCTCCACACGGCCAGAGCCAGTCAGTCGCGCGGGCCCTACCCGCGCGGCATCCGTGCCACGGATGCCATCGGAATAGTCGTTGGCGTAATTGACTCCCACTTGAAGCGCCAGCGCCACCACCACGCACAACAGGAACAAGACCGCATCAAAAGCCCCTGCCCACTGGGCCGACGCGGCACCCAAGACCACCGGCGCTAAGGCGAGCGGAAGGGTTCGAAGCCTCGCGCCGACGAGCCAATCCGAGGCGCTCACGCTCTGAGTAATCATGCGTGTGGACCTTCTGCGAGGGCCGCCATCGCCAACCGGTCCGGTTTTCCAGAACCCAGCAGAGGAATAGAGCCAACCTGGACCACGCGATCGGGTCTGGCCTCAACTCCCAGTGCCTTCTGGACGGCAAGACGAATTCGCACAAGATCCAGCGCTCTGGTGGTCACAACGACCGGCACATGCCCCCACTCGGAGTGGTGGGCGCCGACCACAAAAGCATCGGCAACTCCCAGCTCACGCTGGATTGTTTTTTCCACTGCTGCAAGCGCAATCTTTACTCCACCAGACACAATGACGTCATCGAGGCGCCCATCGACCACGACGAGCCCATCGTCCGCGACATGGCCAGCATCATCGGTGAGATACCAGCGATCATCGCCCTCGATCACGAAACTTCGCGCTGTGCGCTCGGGGTCGCCGACATACCCCGCGGCAAGAACCGAACCGGCGATGGCTAGGCGGCCATCGATGTCCCGCACACGGGTGTCGCCAATGGGCCGCTGATCCCACACACAACCACCCGCGGTTTCGGAGGAGCCATAGGTGCGAATGAGTCGATAGCCGGCATCCGCAGCGCGCCTCACCAGGGTTTCGGGGATCGACTGGCCACCCACGAGAATTGCGCTGAAGCGTCGCATCAGCTCATCGAGGTTCGGCATGCCAGGCGCGTCATCCAGAATCCGCTGAAGCTGGGCCGGAACCACCGAGGTGTAGAGGGGTGCGCCCTGGGCCAGGAGCTCATCGGCAACCCCGGTCATTGCCACCGTGGAGAAGGGTTCTGGATGAAGGGCAATCGCCGTTGTGCCAGCCACCAGTGAGCGCGTTACTACCTGAACACCGGCGATGTAGTGGGCTGGCAACAGCTGAAGCCACTGCCCTGGGCCACCCAGTGCCTGGTGTGCGGCCTCAACACTTGCCAGCAGAGCTGGCGCACCCAATGCCACTCTTTTGGGCGCTCCCGTTGTTCCACTGGTCTCAATAACGAGGGCGACATCGTCCTCAACCTCCATCGGAGCCGTTGCCGTCAGCTTTGCCCCGCCGGGCCTTGGCAACACGGCTGGGCCATTGTTGAACAGGGCATCGTTCAGTGGCTCCGCGAGGGCTCGCGGGTCAGAGACGTCAACAACTGTGAGCTCACGCATCAGCGGTGAGACCTAGCTGTGCCACGGATAGGGCGACCAGTCAGGCGAGCGCTTCTCGAGGAACGCATCGCGCCCCTCTGCCGCTTCGCTGGTTCCATAAGCCAAGCGAGTCGCTTCACCGGCAAAGAGCTGCTGCCCCACGAGCCCGTCATCCACAGCATTCATGGCGAACTTCAACATGCGAATCGCAGTGGGGCTCTTGGTGAGAATGGTGCGAGCCCACTCGAGTGCGGTCGACTCGAGCTTCGCGTGAGGAACGACCGCATTGACCGCCCCCATCTCCAGCGCACGGGCGGCGTCATACTCCTGGGCCAAGAAGAACACCTCCCGCGCGAACTTCTGCCCGACCTGCTTGGCAAAATACGCAGACCCATAACCGGCATCAAAGGAACCGACGTCCGCGTCGGTTTGTTTGAACCTGGCGTGCTCTTTGCTGGCGATACTGAGGTCACAAATCACGTGGAGGCTGTGGCCGCCACCAGCTGCCCAGCCGGGAATGGCTGCGATAACAACTTTCGGCATAAAACGAATGAGGCGCTGCACTTCAAGAATGTGCAGCCGACCGCTCCGGTTCGGATCAATGCCAGACGCATCGTCAGTGCTCGAGTACTGGTAACCATCAGCGCCACGAATACGCTGATCGCCGCCGGAGCTAAAGGCCCACCCGCCATCCTTGGGGCTTGGGCCATTACCGGTCAGAATCACCACACCTAGTGTGCTCTGCAGGCGTGCGTGGTCTAGTGCCCGGTAAAGCTCATCTACGGTCTGAGGGCGAAAAGCGTTGCGCACCTCGGGCCGATTGAAGGCGACTCTGGCGATCTGCCCATCAGCGCTCTGGTGATAGGTGATGTCTTCGAGACCGTCGAAGCCCTCGACGGTGTGCCACACTGACGCATCAAAGAGCGGTGAAGGCGTGGAAGTCATGCCCTAAGCCTACGACGGGATAACCATGGAAAACTGTGGGGCATGAGCTCCCCCTCCTTGCGTGACCTCCAGGCCATCGCCCACGCCGTGTCGATTCCGATGACGACGCCGTTTCGGGGGATCACCACTCGCGAGGCTCTGATTTTTGACGCTCCCGACGGGCCAGCTGAATGGAGCCCTTTCCTCGACTACGACGACGCTGAGGCCGCAACGTGGCTGTCCTCCACCCTGGAACAGGGCTTCCACCAGGACCGGGTTCCGACCACCTCCCCCGGCACCATTGCTGTCAATGGCACGGTCCCGGCGATCGACGCAGCGGATGTGCCGTCCTTTCTGGCAGGTCTTGGATCACCGACCTGCATCAAGGTCAAAGTCGGCGGCCCAGGATCCACCAGGGCGACCGACGTCGCCCGCGTCCGCGCTGTTCGTGACGCTCTCGGGCCAACCGGTCGGATTCGCATTGATGCCAATGGCTCGTGGACTCTGGATGAAGCCGAACACGCGATTCGAGAAATGGAATCCCTCGATCTCGACTACGTCGAGCAGCCAGTCGAATCCGTTGCCGATATGGCCGTTTTGCGCAAGCGGATGTCAGAGCTTGGAATCGGCATCGCCGCTGATGAGTCCATTCGCCGAAGCTCCGACATCGACACCGTATTGGAAGCCCAGGCCTGCGATGTGGTGGTGCTGAAGGTTCAGCCACTCGGTGGAATTCAGAAAGCGCTGGCGATTGCAGCGAAGGCTCGCGAGGCTGGATGCGATGTGGTCGTCTCTAGCGCGTTGGAAACGAGCGTTGGCCTGCACTATGGAGCAAAGCTCCACCAGATTCTCTCGACCAATCAGCCACACAGCCTCGATGCTGGACTGGGTACCGGCACATTCCTCAGCGGCGATGTTGTCACACGCCCACTCCACGCCCACGCCGGACAGCTCCCCGTCACACCCCCGGTCCTCGACGCCGAGGCACTCCGCCGCTACGCAATGAGCGAGGATCGACGCGAGTGGTGGCTCGGCCGCCTGGAACGGTGCCTGGCTCTGGTTTAGAGGCCGGAGTAGGAGTGAAGGCCTGTGAAGGCGATGTTCACCACGGTGTAGTTGAACAAGACCGCTCCAAAACCAATGATTCCGAGCCACGCTGAGCGTGATCCACGCCAGCCGCGCGTGGCCCTGGCGTGGATATATCCAGCGAAGATCACCCAAATGATGAACGTCCACACCTCTTTGGTGTCCCATCCCCAGTAGCGACCCCATGCCCGCTCAGCCCAGATAGCACCGGCAATGAGGGTGAAGGTCCACAACACAAAGCCCACAACGTTGAGTCGATAAGCCAGAGACTCCAAAACGCTCGAAGCCGGCAGAGTCTTGAACAGCCCTGCCTTAGCCATCTCGCGGGCTTCAAAGCGAGCGCGCACCAACTGCAGAATCGACAGGCCAGCACCAAGTGCGAAGAACGCGGTTGCGAGGCTTGCCACAAACACGTGGATGACGAGCCATGCCGACTGCAGCGCTGGGGGAAGCGGGACCACATCAACATAGAAATTGACTGTCACGATGCCAAGGGACAACAGAACAAAACCAGAAACAAATGCACCGAGATAAGTGAGGTCGCGCCAGAACAGCGTGCCGAGGAACACCGCAACAATCAGCGCGGTCGCGGTCAACCCAAACTCAAACATGTTGGCCCAGGGAACACGCTCCCCGGCAATCCCGCGCAACACGGTGGCGGCGATATGCAGAATCCAGGCGACAACCAGAAGGCTCAGCCCAATCCGCTGGAACATCGTTCCCGGCGACCGCTTGGCGCTTGGCTCATCCCCGGTGGCAGGGGCGACCATGGATGATCGCTTGGCCAAATCCCACGTAAAGAACAGGAACGACACCGTGTAGACGGCCATCGCCGAGTAGACCGCAAACAA
Organism: Pontimonas sp.; assembly: GCA_044341675.1. Classification (GTDB taxonomy): domain Bacteria; phylum Actinomycetota; class Actinomycetes; order Actinomycetales; family Microbacteriaceae; genus Pontimonas. Next base: position 12,212 of record JBIIRH010000021.1, on the reverse strand, counting down.
CGACAAGCTGGCGAAATCCATCATGATGTCACCAGCTTATGGTCGTGTTCCTGGGAAAAATCAGCGACCAATCGCTCCAACTCGGCTTCTAGCCCTGGGTCATCGCCGCGAGCCAACGCCGCGAACTCGACCCGCACCAAGCCCGTCTCGTCCGCTTCGTGGACACGAATCCAGGCGCGCCGCCTGGTCACAAACAAACTCACCACAAGCCCGCCGAGGATGACCGCTGAGGAGAGCGCAACAGGAAGTTGGGTGGGATCACGGTGGATATCAACGCTGATGAACCGGGGCAGGGACGTGAACTCAATTGAGCCACGGCCGCCAGGCAACTCTTGTGATTCACCGAGACCCAGAATGATCGAATCCGCGCCGGTGTCACCACCGGTGACCTGGGTCAAGGACTCGGTGTCGAGGGAATACACATTGCGGGGAATGCCCTCGTTTAAGCCAAGGTCGCCCTCAAAAACATTGAATGTGAGCACGGGCTGGTCGGGCTCTGGATAGACAGAAGTCAAAGCGCCACTGGGCAGAGCGACTGCCGAGGGATAGAGGAACCCAATCAACCCGGTTTGGGATTTGAGCCCATCGGGCAACTTCACCACGCCAATGCTTGTGAGGTTGGAATCCTGGGGCAGGAAGGGAACTGGCTGGCTGAAGACCACATCGCCCGCGGGCGAGCGCACTGTCACCCACGGGGCGAAACCATTGCCCAGCAAATAGACCGATGTCCCCTGGATGTCCAGGGGCTCATTGACCTTGACCTGGGCTTCGCGGCTGGAGCCTTCCTCGGTCACAGTCAAGTTCGCGGTGAAATCCAGGGCGTTAGCGACGCCACTGGTCACATCAAATTCATACTCAGGGACAAACTCGTCAAGGGTCAGCGAGTAAGGCTCGAGTGACTCTTCGGCAAAGAATCGACCTGGATTAAAGAAGTCATAACTGGTCAGCTGATTGGTGAAGGTTTGGCCTTCAATAATGATGCGCTGGCCGGAGTACTTGTACCCAGTGCCAGCAGCAAGGCCAATCAGGATCCCAACAAGCCCCAAGTGAAAAACCAGGTTTGCCGTCTCGCGGAGATAACCCCGCTCAGCTGCCACTGCACCCTTTTCCGGGGCAACGCGGTAGCCGGCCTTCTTCAATAACCGTTCAGCACTGGTGAGCATGGCATCACGGTCGCCCGTGACCTGAATCGAGCTGTAGTGCTCTAGCCGCTCAAGCCTCGAGGGTGTGGCCGGTGGCGGTTGCCGCAGCGCCTTCATGTGGTGCTGGGCTCTCGGCAAAATGCACCCCACCAGGGACACAAACAACAGCAGATAGATGGCCGAGAACCACACCGAGGTGAAGGTGTCAAAAAGTTGGAGGCCATCGAGAATGGCGAAGAGTTCTGGATCGTCGCGCTCGAACTGGATAACACCATTGGGGTTGCTGGATCGCTGAGGAACGAGAGAGCCCGGGATGGATGCCAACGCTAGAAGCAACAACAGCACGAGGGCTGTTTTCATACTGGTCAGTTGGCGCCAGAAGAACCGCGCCCACCCCCCAGCGTCAAGGGTGGGTTGAGCGATCGCTGGAGCTTGCCGACCATCGTCATAATCAGAGGGGCGTAGTGGTTCCACTAATCACCGCCTGAAGACTCGACATCCAGAACTGCCACACACCCGTCACCATGGCCGTGCCAATGGCCATCAAAATCACGCCACCGGCAATGTTGATGGCCCGCATGTGCTTCTTGAGCCACCCCACAGCCCCGGTGACCCAGCCAAAACCGAGTGCGATGAGGATGAAGGGCACACCCAAACCGATGCAGTAGGCAATGGCCAGTGCGACAGCGCGGGGAATATCACCGGCACTGAGCGCCAAAGTGTTCACAGCAATCAAGGTGGGCCCAATGCAGGGCGCCCAACCCAACCCAAAAACAACACCGAGCAGTGGCGCGCCCAGATACCCATTCGCGCTGGCGAGGGGGAGCTTGGTCTGGCGCTGCAGGAACGACACCTGACCAATGAAGACAAAGCCCATCAAGATGACGAGCAATCCGGCAAAGCGAATGATGATGTCCGTCCACCCGAGGAGAAGCAGACCCAGGGATGCAAACGCGACCGAAAACCCAATAAACACGCTGGAAAACCCTGCGACGAACAGCAGCACGCCCACAACAACCCGAGTTTTCGGCTTGGTGGCCAGCTCTGTGGTGGACGAGAACCCGCTGACATATCCGAGATAACCGGGAACCAGCGGCAGAACACAAGGGGAGGCAAACGCGACCAACCCAGCGAGCAAAGCCAGTGGCAACGCGAGCAGCAGAGAGCCGCTAAAGATCACCTCGCCAATCGAATCCATCAGTTCGGTTCCTCGAGCACGGACTCGATCATTCCAACAAGGACCTCTGGGTCGCTCAAGAGACCCGAGATTCGCCCGGCCACCCGGGAGTCCTTATCGAGCACCAGCGTGGTGGGAACGGCGTTGGGGGCAATCTGTCCAGAAAACGCTAGGCGCACCGCGCCGTCGTTGGCATCCAACAACGACGGGTAGGTAACACCGAACTCCTTGGCAAAAGTCAGCGCGGTGGGCGCTTGATCCATGATGTTCACGCCAACGAAGACCACACCCTGGGCCTTGAATTCTTGGTAGACGGCCTCCAGGTCGGCCGCCTCGAGGCGGCAGGGTGGACACCCGGCATACCAAAAGTTGACGACGATAACTTGGCCCGCGTAATCAGCGCTGGTGAAAGTGTCCCCGAGGTCGGTCGGACCGCTGAACTCCACCGGGCTGGCCCTGGAGTCCGGTGCCAAAATGGTGAGGGCGCCATCTCCCGAGATGTAGTTCTGGCCGGTGCCCTCCCGATACTGTGCCGCTAACTCGTCGCCACTCCCGGTGCAAGCACCGAGGGTGAGAGCCAGCGCCACTGCTGTGGCGAAGGAAAGGGCGCGCATTTAAACGGCACCCGTGTCGATGGCATCCTCGAGAAGGTCAGTGGCCGGCTCGCGGTAGCTTTCTTCTTTCCACTTGGTGCCAATTTTCCTGAAGCTTGTGATGCTGGAGAGAGCACACCGCCGCTGGTGGGGCATGTGGGGCAGCGGAATCCCCGCTGCTGTCCTGTGCAAGATCCAGATAGCAACCTGGTGGCTGACTAAGGCCACTTCGCCTTCATCGACCGAGTTCCACGCGTGCTCTGCCATATCCAGCATGCGCTGGGAAATCTCGCGATAGGGCTCACCCCAACTCGGCTTCCAGGGATTCCTAAAGTGCACGAGCATCGAGGGCTCTCGGAACACCCGACCGAGACTCAATCTGGTGCCCTCGAAAACATTCACGCCCTCGTTCAAGCGCTCGTCGATCGTGATCGGAACATCAACGCGCTTGGAGAGAGGCGTGGCGGATTCGATGGCTCTCTGCAGAGGGCTGGAAAAGATTTTGGCAATCGGCCTGGTCGCTAGTGCGCTCGCCGAGCGATCTGCCATCTGGGTCCCACGTTCAGAAAGACCGAAACCGTCGAGTCGACCGTAGAGAATCTTGTCGGGATTGTGGACTTCACCGTGGCGAACGAAGTGAATAAGGTCTGCAGGCACGAGCCCAAGTCTATGAGGACATGGCTTCAGGGACGCTGAGCCGACTTGTAGACTCGGCTCTTGTGACCTCACGTATTCGTATTGCCGATCTCGCCCACACCACCGACGGAACAATCGTGACCGTCGGGGGATTCGTCGAGACAGTGCGCGATCAGAAGAAGGTCCAGTTCGTCATCCTGCGCGACGAATCCGGTGCCGCACAACTGGTGAACCCCGCTCTTCGCGAAGATGACCCCGAAGCGGCCTCCAGCCCCGAACGCCGTTCTCTCACGGACGCCATCTCAGCTCTAGCCTCCGGATCATTTATTGAGGTCACCGGTGAGCTCAAGATTGACGAGCGCGTCAAGCTCGGTGGTCTCGAGGTCAAGATGACCTCGATGGTCGTCACCGGAGCCGCCGAACCAGAACCCCCCATCGCTGAAGACTCCAGCGTGGATAAGCGCATGGACTGGCGTTTCCTTGATTTGCGCAGGCCAGGGGCAAACCTCATCTTCCGTGTCCAGACCACCTTTGAACACGCGATGCGCCAGTGGTGGGTGGAGCGCGACTGGATTGAAATCCACACGCCAAAACTGATGGCAAGCGCCAGTGAGTCCCGCGCGGAGCTCTTCGAGGTCGGATACTTCGACACCACCGCCTACCTGGCGCAGAGCCCGCAGTTCTTTAAGCAGATGGCTCAGCCCGCGGGCTTTGGCGCAGTCTTCGAAATCGCGCCGGCCTTCCGTGCGGACCCCTCGTTCACCGCCCGTCACGCAACCGAGTTCACCAGTGTTGACGCTGAAATGAGCTGGGTGAAATCACACCACGACGTGATGGCGATGCATGAACAAGTCATCACAGCCGGTGTTACCGCGGTGGTCGAAAAGTACGGGAACCAGGTTCGAGACGTTCTTGGCGTTGAGCTCAGTGTTCCCACCACCCCGTTCCCACGGGTATCTCTCGCAGAAGCACGCGACATCGTCGCCGCTGGTGGTTACGACCTTCCCCGTGCCGATGGTGACCTAGACCCCGAGGCAGAACGTCGCCTCTCGGCCTATATTCAAGAGAAGCACGGCCACCCCTTTGTTTTTGTGACCGATTACGACACCTCGATTCGGCCGTTTTATCACATGCGTCACGCCGACAACGATGGCCTCACCAACTCCTACGATCTGCTTTATCGAGGCACAGAGATCGCAACGGGCGCCCAGCGCGAGCACCGCATCGAGATCCTGGAAGCCCAAGCCAAAGACAAGGGCATGCACGTCGATGACCTAGGCGCCTACTTCGACTTCTTCCGCCACGGGGTTCCGCCCCACGGCGGGTTTGGCATGGGTTTGGCCCGGGTCATCATGTTGATGCTGGAGCAATCGAGCATCCGCGAAACGACCTTCCTCTTCAGAGGGCCAAACCGCCTGCTGCCCTAGGGCCAACTAGCCGTGAATCGGCAGAGCAGTGGTTGCCCAGCCGAGCTCGTCGTCGAGGCGCGCAGCGAAGTCCTCAGCAACCCGGCTGAGAACTTCTGGATCCGGGTGCTCAAGATCGAGCGTGATCGGCAGATCTTCACCAAACTTTGGAACCTCGATGCGGAGCACCACCCCGTCCGGCAGAGCCACCGTCACATCAGCCGGGTCATCAAGAATCCAGGGGATACCAAGGGTGTCGGAGAGAAGACCCAAGGCTTCAGCTTTAGAAATGAAAACTGTGGTGACCAGGCTGAGGGTCGCCATCACAGAGCACCTTTCTTGGCCTTGCAGGACGTGGAGCAATACAGAACAGAGTCCCAATTCTTGGCCCACTTCTTGCGCCACTCGAAGGGAAGACCGCACACGGCACAGATTTTTGGCTCAAAGCCGTTCTTCGTCTGCGCAACCCTTGGCATGGTTTGACCCTATGTCACCGGCTGGCAAGAGAGCCTGGCCGAACGCGTGGGAACCCTAGTTCTGGGGGAAACCAAGGTTCAAGCCACCGTGGCTGGGGTCCAGCCAGCGGCTGGTGACAACCTTGGTGCGGGTGAAGAAGCGGAAGCCTTCTTCACCGTGTGCTCTGGAGTCGCCAAAGAGGGAATGCTTCCAACCACCGAAGGAGAAGTAGGCAACAGGGACGGGGATTGGCACGTTGATGCCGATCATTCCGACCTGAACCTCGTTCTGGAAGCGCCTCGCAGCACCACCATCGTTGGTGAAGATTGCGGTGCCATTTCCAAAGGCACCAGAGTTGATCAACTCAAGGCCCTCTTCATAGGACTGGACCCGAACTACGGAGAGGACAGGGCCGAAGATTTCGTCCTGGTAGACCTTGCTGGAGGTGGGAACACGATCGATCAGGGTGGGACCCAACCAGAAACCACCGGGCTCGCCGTCTGGCTTGACGTCGCGACCATCGACGACAACGGTGGCGCCGTCTTTTGCAGCAATCTCGATATAGGAGGCGACCTTGTCGCGGTGAACCTCGGTAACAAGAGGGCCCATGTCGCAGGCGCGACGGCCGTCGCCCACCTTGATGCCGGCCATCTTGGTGGCGATTGCAGCAATCAAAGGATCAGCAATGGGCTCAACGGCAACGACGACCGAGATGGCCATGCATCGCTCACCGGCAGAACCGAACCCAGCATTGACAGCAGAATCCGCAACGAGGTCAAGGTCGGCATCAGGCAGCACCAGCATGTGGTTCTTTGCCCCACCAAGAGCCTGAACCCTCTTGCCGGCCTTTGCGCCGGTTTCGTAGACATAGCGAGCGATCGGCGTTGATCCCACAAAAGAAATGGACTGAACGTCCGGATTAACAAGAAGGGCGTCCACGGCTTCCTTGTCGCCGTGGACGACATTGAAAACACCATCGGGCAAGCCGGCCTCGGTGAGGAGCTCGGCGACCCAGTTCGCAGCTGAGGGGTCTTTCTCGCTCGGCTTCAAGATCACACAGTTACCCGCCGCGAGCGCAACAGGGAAGAACCACATCGGCACCATGGCGGGGAAGTTGAAGGGACTAATGATTCCCACAACACCCAGGGGCTGCTTCAGTGAATAGACATCGACGTCAGTGGATGCGTTCTCCGAGTACTCACCCTTCATCAGGTGACCAAGACCACAGGCAAACTCGACAACCTCTTGTCCGCGCTGGATTTCGCCCATCGCATCGGAGAGAACCTTGCCGTGCTCGGCGGTGATGATCGCTGCAAGCTCAGACTTCTTTGCCTCCAGGAGCTCCCGGAAGCGGAACATCACCGACTGGCGCTTAGCGACCGAAAGATCACGCCATGCAGGAAAAGCGGCGGTTGCAACAGCAACCGCTTTATCGAGATCTGCCGCACTGGCCAGTGCGACCTCTTTCGAGACTGTCCCGAGAGCCGGATCATAAACCGGCGCTGTGCGCTTGGAAGAACCGGCAAAAGCCTTGCCGCCAACGTAGTGAGAAACAACAGCCATGACCCAGGTCACTCCTTTAGGAACTAGGGAAGAACGCTCTTCTTGACTCTATCTTTTCTAGAAGCTCGAGGCATCGATGACGAAGCGATAGCGGACGTCGCTATCGACGACCCGATCCCAGGCTTCGTTAATCTGCTCGGCCTTGATGATTTCGATGTCAGAGCCAATGTTGTGCTCGGCAGCGAAATCCAGCATTTCCTGGAGCTGGCCGACGGGGCCAATCATGCTTCCGGCAATGCGACGACGCTGCGCCAACATGGAGAACGCCTTGATCGGATAGGGCTCGGGGGCGAGTCCCACCATGACCAGGGTTCCATCAAGAGCAATGAGCTCCAGGTAGTCGTTTAGGTCAATCGGCGCAGAAACAGTGTTGATGATGAGATCAAACTGCTTCTTGTGGGTCTCAAAGACCTTCCCATCGGTGGTGACAATAAAGTCATCAGCGCCCATGCCGAGAGCATCCGCGCGCTTGGATTCGGAGTGCGAGAACACAGTGACGTGTGCTCCCAGGGCACTGGCGAATTTAACCCCCATGTGGCCAAGTCCACCGAGGCCGATAATTCCTACTTTTTTCCCTGGGCCAGCACCCCACTCTTTGAGCGGTGAATACAGCGTGACGCCGGCACACATCAGCGGTGCGGTGGCAGCGGGGTCCAGAGAATCAGCAACGCTGACCACATAGCCCTGATCAACAACGATGCCGTTGGAATAACCGCCCCTGGTGATGGACTTCCCATCCCGCTCGAGCGCATCGAAGGTGCCAATCATTCCCTCGCGGCAGTAGTTGCTCATGCCGGCGACGCAGTTGTCGCAGGTGCGACAGGAGTCAACATAGACACCAACACCGACTCGCTGGCCCACAGCAAAACGTGACACGTTGCCGCCAACAGCGGTGACCCGGCCGACAATCTCATGGCCTGGGACCAAGGGGAAATTGATGTCGCCCCATTCACTGCGGCCGGTGTGAATGTCAGAGTGGCAGATTCCCGACCACTCAATGGCGATTTGAACGTCATCAGCGCCAACGTCGCGCCTGGTGAAACTCCAGGGAACCAGCTTCTCTTTTTCGGCCATTACCGCATATCCACGAACGTCCATTATCTTCTTTCATCGGCCATCTGAGGCGTCCACCATTATGTCCCAGTACTCCTAGGCTTGGGCGATGACCACCGCCACGCTAGAAATCACCACCATGGCTCATGGTGGCTCCGGAATTGGCCGTCTCGATGGACGGGTCGTCTTCTGCCCGGGCGTTATTCCAGGCGAAGTTGTCGAGGTTGAACTGGTCGAGACCTCCAAGAAATCTTTGTGGCGTGCTCAGCCGATTAAGCTCATCAGCCAGAGTGAACACCGCCTCCCCCATATCTGGCCAGAAGCAGACATGAGTAGAACGTGGCAACAGCGCGCCGGTGGTGCGGACTATGGGCACATCGCGCTTAGTCACCAAAGGGAACTCAAAACCGGGATTCTCCAGGATTCACTGCGCCGATTTGGCAACCTCGAGGGCGACCTCGTGGATAACGCCATCGTCCAGGGAGTCCCTGGCGATGATGAGCGCGGTGGTCTGCACTGGCGCACCAGGGTGACCTTGCACGCCAATGAAGCAGGCCAACTGGGCCCCTACGCCGAGCGCTCCCGAACCGTAATCCCCGTGGAGAGCCTTCCCCTAGCCTCGCAGGCCATCGGCGAATCCGGTGTCTTGGAAACTCAGTACAAAGGCTCAACCACTGTCCGTGCTCTTGATACCGGTGGCTCTGGGGTTCGACTCGTCGTCGACAAGCAGACCCCGGCAGACATCATCGAACATGTCGGCGATGTGGAATTTTCGCTCTCAGACCACTCGTTTTGGCAAGTTCACCAACAGGCCCCAGCAATCTTGAGTGCGGCTGTGCAACGAGCACTCAGGCCGGAGCGGTTTGTGCCCAGCGCCGAGAACCTTGACCTCTACTCCGGAGTCGGACTCCTCGGCCACGCTCTGGCGTCAGTAAGCCCAGAGCGGTTGAACCTCACGGCCGTGGAATCGGATGAGCTCGCCACGAAGTATGTGGGCAAGAACCTCGATGGAATTGCTGATGTGACCGCGGTGAGTGCCCAGGTCCACCGCTGGTTGGAAACGGCAGTCCAGGGTGTTGTGCCACAGAACGCCGATAAGTGGCGGGAGGCCACCGTCATTCTTGATCCGCCTCGCAGTGGCGCGAATACCGAGGTCATCAGCTCACTGGCTGACCTCGGAGTGGCCACCATCATCTATGTGGCGTGTGACCCCGTCGCACTCGGTCGTGACGCTGGGCTACTGGCTCAGGTGGGCTACGAACTGGTATTCCTTGAAGCGTGGGATCTGTTCCCTCACACCCACCACATGGAATCCATCGCCACCTTTATTCGAACCTAGGAACTACTGTGCCAACGCTCTATCTCGCCTCTACTTCCCCAGCGCGGAAGCAGATCCTGCAGGACCTGGGGCTCCAGGCGATTGTCCTTCGGCCAGATGTTGACGAGGAACTGGCGGTCGCCGAGATGGCCGACGAGCGAACGCCGGAGGCAATCGCTCTTCATTTGGCCAAGCTCAAGGCAGAAAGTGTTCTCGACTCTTCGATCGATGGGCTCGTGATTGGTGGCGACTCGGTGTTTCACTTCGAAGGCCAAAACTATGGCAAACCCTTAGAGCCAGAAGTTGCCAAGCAACGCTGGCTCGCGATGGTGGGCAAGAGCGGCACGCTCTTCTCCGGCTTGTGGGTCATCGATCACAGCGGTGGAGAGGTCGTCTCGGCTGCGGGGGAAGTCAGTCACGCGAGCGTCCACTTTGCCGACTCCATTGATGAGCACGACATCGACGCCTATGTGGCAACGGGTGAACCATTGCAGGTCGCAGGCGCCTTCACCTTGGATGCCAGGGGTGGTGCGCTCATCGAACGGGTCGAGGGCGACCCTCACGCAGTAGTGGGAATGTCCGGCGCTTCGCTACGTCGCCTCATCAATTCTCTAGGCCACCGCTACACAGAGCTCTGGTAGCAAGGCTTCACCCGTGGTCTCGTTCGCGTGTCGTTCAGGATTCGGTAATGACTCGTCAACATCCCGAGCCTTCACTGGTAACCAATGAGACTTTTGGCGCTCTATGCGCGCGCTATTCACGCCTTCCGAGCGCTCCTGGAGCGTCGCGGACTACTGCAACTCCTCGACGAGAGGGCCACTCGGTCACCCCGCGCCCTCTGGGCGAGGTCGTTGCTCTCGGTGATGGATTTTGACGACTTCACCAAGCTCGATCTCCCGTGGTGGACCTTTGCGGCCAGCGCAGAGGTCCACGACTTTCTCGCCCAGCGCCCCCACGCGCGGGTTTTCGAATGGGGAGCTGGGTCATCAACGGTCTGGTTGGCCAAACGCGGCGCCTCCGTCACATCGATTGAATCTGACGCCGGATGGGCGCAGATGGTCTCAGCCTCCGTGCCAGAGCACGTCACCATCGTCACACCCCCGGTTCCCGGGGCAACAACGTCCACCGGCGCCCGGTCAAAGCGATGGGGCTATCGGTCGCTCGACTTCACCTCGTATGCGAGTGCGATTGACACTGTTCCTGGGGACTTTGATCTCATCGTCATTGACGGTCGCGCTCGAGTGGCATGTTTTGAGAGGGCGCTGCCCCGACTAGCCCATGGTGGGCTTATCGTCTTCGACAACACCAACCGCCGGCGATATCGCAGGGTCCTCAGGCGCCACCGCCAGGACATTGCAGTGACGATGTTCCGGGGTCTCACACCAATCCTGCCGTGGCCTTCGACCACCGCATTGGTGAGGCGAAGGGCCAACTAAGCGGCAACGAGTGCACGAGTGCGGGTGGCGAGAACGCTCGCGTAATGCCCGAGCAACGCCTGGTTGTTGTTGTCCCAGGACTTCTCAGCAACAGCCAGGTAGGCCTCCCGTGACATCGTTCGGCGCAGCACCTCATCATCGACAAGGGCATGAACCTTCTCCCGGAATGCTCCCCAGCGGGTGTGATCCACCAGATAGCCATTAATGCCCTCACGAATCAGGTGCCGCTGGCCGCCGATGGAGGGGGCAATGACAGGCAGGCCAGAGGCGTGAGCTTCTTGAATTGTCTGGCCAAAAGTCTCTTCAGTGCCGGCGTGAACAAAAACATCCATCGCGGCATAAGCGTTTGCCAGGTCATCGCCAGAGAGGCGACCGGTGAAGATCACCGGGTAACCAGTGAAGCGGTCCTCTAGCTCCTGGCGATCCGGACCATCGCCGACAATCACTATCCGGCTGCCGGGGATCCCGCAGAGCTCAATCAGGCGGCCAACCTGCTTCTCGGGTGCCAGTCGACCCACGTAGCCCACAATGCGCTCGCGGTGGGGCGCCCACTGGCCACGGAGCTCCTGAACGGCAACGGTGTCTCGCCTCCGGGGCGAAAACAGCTCGAGGTCAACACCACGCCCCCACACTGCAACACGCGAGATGCCGAGCGACTGAAGTCGGTCAACTCCGTCCTGCGTCGGAGCCAAGTTGAGAGTCGCAAGCTTGTGAATACCTGCAGTGATGGCATCCACGATGGTGGTGGCGAAATCTAGGCCGTAGCGCTTCATGTATCCAGCGACATCGGTTTGGTAGATCGCTACCGTGGGGATCCCGCGCCTGTGGCCATAAGCAATCGCCTCACCCCCCAGCCAAAACGGTGCGGCCACGTGAATCACATCGGGGCCAAATCGGTCCAAAGCAGCTGATATCAGTGGCGTGGGGATTGCGACAGGAAAACCGCTCAGAACAACCGCTGGGCTCTTGATGACGGGGACCCCTCTGTAGCTTGGGCCCTCGGATGTCGGCGCAATGACCAAGAGCTCGTGGCCTTCCTGGAGCAAAGTATCGATTACGCGAAGAACTGAGTTGGTGACGCCATTGATAGAGGGAAGAAAAGACTCCGTGACAATGGCAACCTTCATCTGGCCACCCCGGCTTGTAGTCGCTCTCGCCCAACAGCCATGTAGTAACGCGCAAAATCGAGCGACGACTTCACCATCTGGACGCGCTGGTCATCAGACTGCGCCTTAGCCGTGGAGACCTCGGCGATGACGTGGCCGCGGAACCCAGTCTGCGCGAGCAACTCGAGTGTTTCGCCCACCGGCTGGGTGCCCTTGCCCGGTAGTAAGTGCTCATCGAAAAGGTGGAAGTTCTCCTTCGGGCTTGTCCCGTCACACAGGTGAACGTGAGCGAGTCGCTCGCCCCACTGGCGGGCAAGCCGCAGTGC
>JBIIRH010000020.1:0-16857 GCA_044341675.1 Pontimonas sp. | reverse complement strand
CCGAGGTGCTGGGCGACCTCGAGAGTCAACACAATGGACTCGCCACCCATGGTGATTGTGGTCTGCAGCGCGTTGTAGATCTCGGGGATTGAGTCGTGAGGAAACTCGACGTCAACAACCGGACCGGTAACGCGGGCAACACGACCCGTGGCAGTCGCTTTCTTGGTGGCAGTCTTGCTCATATCGTCTTCTCTTTCTTTACTTCGCCGAAGCGAGGGCGTCGGCGCCGCCCACGATTTCGGAAATCTGTTGGGTGATTTCTGCCTGGCGAGCGTTGTTCGCCAAGCTGGTGTACGTGCGGATCAGCTTGTCGGCGTTGTCACTTGCCGACTTCATAGCCTTCTGACGAGCGGCGTGCTCGGCAGCAGCGGATTGGAGCATCGCCGAGAAGATTCGGTTCTCGATATACACCGGCAACAGTGCATTGAGAACGTCCTCGGGCTCTGGCTCAAACTCATAGAGAGGGAACACCTCGGTGTTACCGGGCTCTTCAACGCCCTCGACTACTTCGAGTGGCAGAACGCGCACAACCTCAGGAGACTGAGTGACCAAGGACACGAAACGGTTATAGACGATGTGGATTTCATCCACCCCGCCCTCATCGGTGTCTTGAATGAAGCGCTCGATCACGGTGTCAGCGATGTCTTTGGCCGTTTCGAACTGAGGCTGGTCGGTGTTGCCCATCCACGACTTCTCCACCGGACGCTGACGGAACGCAAAGTTCTGAACAGCCTTACGCCCAATGACGTAGTGCACGACCTCTTTCCCTTCGTCTTCCAAGCGGGTGCGAAGCTCGCCCGCTTCTCGAAGCACTTGGGCGCTAAAAGCACCGGCAAGACCACGGTCGGAGGTGAAAATCACCATGGCGGCACGCTTGGGGTTAGTGGCCTCTGTGAGCAAAGGGTGGTCAATGTTGGAATAGGTCGCCACAGCTGAGACCGCACGCGTCACCGCACGCGAATACGGCGCAGCCGCTTTCATGCGGCTTTGCGCCTTCTGAATACGCGAGGCGGAGATTAACTCCATTGCCCGCGTAATCTTCTTGGTCGTACTGGCAGAACGAATCTTCTGCCGGTACACCCGAAGTTGCGCGCCCATAGTTGCCTAGTCCTTTAGCTCAGTGTCGTCTAGCGCTTGCGCTTGACGATCTTTTCCTGGTTGATGTCTTGAGCTTCGATAGCGTCAAATTCTTCGCTACCGGGCTTACCGAGACCCTCTGCACCACTGGCCTGGAAGGCGATGACAAACTTGTCGACTTCCTTTTCCAGTTCTGCCTTGGTGTCGTCGTCGAGCACGTTGGTCTTGCGCAGGGTGTCAAGAATCTTCGTGTTACGACGAAGGTGGTCGAGTAGTTCAGCCTCAAACTTCAACACATCCGCAACCGCGATGGTGTCGAGCTTGCCGTTCGTGCCAGCCCAGATGGAGACAACCTGCTCCTCGACGGGGTAGGGAGAATACTGGGGCTGCTTGAGAAGCTCGGTCAACCTCGCACCGCGCTCGAGCTGACGGCGGCTAGCGGCGTCGAGGTCGGAAGCGAACATAGCGAAGGCTTCCAACGAGCGGTACTGGGCAAGCTCAAGCTTGAGCGTTCCAGAGACCGACTTGATGGACTTCACCTGAGCGTCTCCACCCACGCGAGAGACCGAGATACCCACGTCAACAGCGGGGCGCTGGTTGGCGAGGAACAGATCCGACTGCAAGAAGATCTGGCCATCGGTGATCGAAATCACGTTGGTGGGAATGAAGGCAGACACGTCGTTCGCCTTCGTCTCGATGATCGGAAGACCGGTCATCGAACCGCCGCCCATTTCGTCCGAGAGCTTGGCACAGCGCTCGAGCAGACGGGAGTGCAAGTAGAAGACGTCACCGGGGTAGGCCTCACGACCCGGAGGACGACGCAGCAACAGAGACACCGCGCGGTAGGCCTCTGCCTGCTTGGAGAGGTCATCGAAGATGATCAGCACGTGCTTGGAGTTGTACATCCAGTGCTGGCCAATGGCAGAACCGGTGTAGGGAGCCAAGTACTTGAAACCGGCGGGGTCAGATGCCGGAGCAGCCACAATCGTGGTGTACTCCATGGCGCCGGCTTCTTCCAGAGCGCCCTTCACACCAGCAATGGTGGAACCCTTCTGGCCGATTGCCACGTAAATGCAGCGAACCTGCTTGGTGGGGTCACCGGTTGCCCAGTTCGCCTTCTGGTTGATGATGGTGTCCACAGCAATAGCGGTCTTACCCGTCTGGCGGTCACCAATGATCAGCTGACGCTGTCCGCGGCCCACCGGAATCATGGCGTCGATTGCCTTGATACCAGTCTGAAGTGGCTCGTGAACGCTGCGCCTGGCCATAACACCAGGAGCCTGAAGCTCAAGGGCGCGACGCCCCTCAGACTTGATTGCGCCAAGGCCGTCAATCGGGTTACCCAGTGGGTCAACAACGCGACCAAGGTAGCCATCACCAACGGGGACCGAGAGAACTTCACCAGTCCTGGTGACCTCCATACCGGCTTCAACGCCGGCGAACTGACCGAGGATAACGACACCAATTTCGTTCTCGTCGAGGTTTTGAGCCAGGCCCAGGGTTCCATCGGCGAACTTGACCAGTTCGTTGGCCATGACACCGGGCAATCCTTCAACGTGGCAGATACCGTCAGCGGCATCGATGACGTGGCCAACCTCAGAGGTCGCCGCCGTTCCCGGGTCGTAAGACTTCGCGAACTTCTTCAGAGCATCGCGGATGTCGTCCGGGTTGATTGTTAGTTCTGCCATGGTTCTTCCTTTTGTTGTGATTCGTCTCTCACAGACGAGGCGCCGGTGTTAGCCAGCAAGTTGTGTTCTGAGGTCCGCCAAACGGGCTTGGATACTGCCATCAATCACGTCGTCGCCGACGCGAATCTTCATGCCACCGACAACGTCGGGGTTGATTACCTCGGCCACATAGTGGTCGCGGCCATAGTGCTTGCCCAGCAGCTTCTGAACGTTTGCGCGCTGGGCTTGGTTCAACGACTTAGCGACACTCACCACGGCGAGTCCCTTGCCGTGGTGGTCTGCCACGGTCACTGCAGCTGACTGGAGCATGGCTCCAATCCGACGACCGCGAGGGTCTGAGACCAGGTGCCGGGCAATCGCCAGTGCCTCGCCGGAGACCTTCTTCCCGAGCAACGAACCCATGAGGTTTGCGCGGTCGCGGGCGTGAGCGCGCTTAGATCCCAGCCCCAACTCGAGTTCCGCATTGGAGTGCACGAGCGAGGAGATCGCCAAGAGCTCGCCGACGAGATCGGTTTTGGCATCAGCGCTCCCTGCGCAGACCCGAGTCCCGAGGTCTTCCAGGGCGCCTTGGAGGTCTTCAGCGCTGGACCACCGCATGGACACGAGCTCATCCACGACCTTTTTCGCATCGGTGGACAGCGATGCGAATGCCTGGGCGGCAAGCTTCTTCCTCGCCGAAGCCTCAGACGCTGAATCGCTCAGTGCGTTACGCAAGGCAGGTGAACCAGACAGCCCGATTGCAGCAGCGAAGAGGTTTTCCGCAAGCGGAAGGCTCAGCGCGCTGCGACCGGCCAGGAGAGTCCTGGCCTGGTCGAGGGATTGTCTGGTTTGAGCGCCCATGGTTAGCGTGTGGCCTTCTTCTTCGCGGGAGCCTTGGCTGTGGCCTTCTTGGGGGCTGCCTGCTCTTTGTCGAGATCGGCAAGGAGACGGTCAACAACCGAGGCTGCTTTCGCGTCTTCGCTCAAGCGCTCCTGAACCACCGCGGCAGCAAGGTCCAGAGCGAGCGCTCCCACCTCTTTGCGCAGTGAGAGCACGGCCTGGTGGCGTTCGGCTTCGATTTGGGCGCTTGCGGCCTGGGCAATGCGATTGGCTTCGGCTTGGGCGCTGTCCTTCATTTCCTGAAGAATCACAACGCCTTCCTGGCGGGCCTTGTCCCGGATCTCAGACGCCTCAGCACGAGCATCAGCGAGGAGCTTGTTGTACTTGTCCAAGGCCTTCTTTGCCTCAAGCTGAGCGGACTCAGCCTGAGCAATGCCGCCTTCGATCACGCTGGAACGCTCATCCAAAGTCTTCTGAAGTCTTGGCAACACAATGCGCCAGAACAAGAACAAGACCAAAGCAAACGGAATGATCGACCAGACAATGTCATAGATCGCCGGGAGCAGGGGGTTAATCGTGCTCTCTTCCGCTGCGAAAAGGATTGCGTTGGTGTGCATCAAAGGGCCTATCCAGTGAAGATGAAGTAGGTAGCGATACCGATGAACGCCAGTGCTTCAGTAAAGGCGATACCGATATACATCAGAACCGTCAGGCGGCCCTGAAGTTCAGGCTGGCGAGCGACCGATTCAATGGTCTTGCCCACCACGATGCCCACGCCAATCGCGGGTCCGATAGCAGCGAGACCGTAACCGACCGTCGCAATGTTTCCAGTGAGTTCGGCGATAACCGATGTTGCGTCCACAGGTGTTTCCTTCCATGTTGTCAGCCCGATGGCGTATCGGGCTGAGGTTTAGTGTTCTTCCGCCAGCGCGAGCTGGAGGTAGACGGCGGTCAAGAGAGTAAAGACGTAGGCCTGGAGCACTGCCACCAGTATTTCGAAAAATGTGAAGGCAATGCTGAATGCGATGGTGCCAAGGCCAAAGAACGCCATCCACGAGTCGGAATACAGCACGAAGAAGTGGGTGGAGGAAAAGAAGAGAACCAGGAGGAAGTGGCCAACAACCATGTTCATCAGGAGACGCAGTGTCAGCGTGATGGGTCGCAACACGAAGGTTGAGACCAATTCAATGGGCGTCACGATGATGTAGAGCGGCCAGGGAACGCCCGGCGGGACCAGCGCATTCTTCAAGAACGCCACAGGGTGCTTGCGAAGACCTGCGTAGATGAAGGCGACATATGCCGCAATGGCGAGAACCAAGGGCATACCAATCACACTGGTTCCCGCAATGTTCAGGCCGGGAATGATGCCGGTCAGATTCATAAAGAGAACCAGGAAGAAAATGCTGGTGAGAAGCGGCAAGAATCGCTTGCCATCTTTTTCGCCTAGGAGGTCTTCGGCGATGTTGACTCGAACCAGGTTGAGTGCCATCTCGACCACACCCTGGAAGCGCCCGGGCACAATCTTCATCTTTCTGGTGCCTAGCCAGAAGACCAGAATCAGCGCAACGGCGGCGAGAAGGCGGACCAGAATGATCCGGTTCATCTCGAAGATGGTGCCCTCAAAAAGAATTGCGGGTGGGAAAAACTCTCCGATAGTCGGCGGCGAGAACTCTCCAGAGTCGCTAGCGGCTAACTGGAGCAAGGTCTCAGTGGCTTCTGCTAACAGCGCTGTCTCCAGTTTCGGGGCGCACAAGTGCGCGGCGAACGACGTCCTTTATGCACTTTAGCAAGCCTGGCTGTGTGGCACCAATCAGCCTTAGAGTCAAGGTTTAACCGAACCTGGAAACGTCCACAACCTCATAAATGTCACTCACCGGAATCGCTCCCTCGCGAACCACGCGCAGCTTGCCGCCGGGCTTATCGAGCCCCGTGGCATCGATGACGGTAGAGAGCACACCCGCTGAATAACCGGCCCCAGAGGACAGATAAACAGCCACATCATCGCCAAAGGTGGCCTCGACGTCCTCTGCTCGAAGCCCACCGCTCTCGCCCACCCGATACGCACTAGAGGCCACCAAGGGGCCTGTCTCGCTCAAAAGTTCAAGAACAATGCGCTCCGAGGGCATCCGAAGCGCGACTGTGCCCTGCGTGTCCCCCAAATCCCACATCAGCGATTCCCCGGCAGCGGTAATGATCGTGAGCGCACCCGGCCAAAACTCTTGGGCGAGGGCTTGAACCTCATCGGGGACGTTTTCGGCAAGCGCGCGAAGCGTCGGGATCCCCGGCAACAAGACGGCGAGCGGATCGCGCTCCCCCATACCCCTGGCATCACGAAGCGCTTTTGTCGCGCTGGGTTTGAACGCATCGGCCACCAGCCCATAGACGGTGTCGGTGGGAACACAGACAACCTTGCCCCGACCAATCGCCATCCTGGCTTTGCGCATACCCTCGAGCAGGGCCGCGGGTTCGCGGCAGTCAAACAGCGAGTTACTCACCCACCAAGCTTTCCACGGCTTCCCGGAAATGCGCAGTGTGAGCGGCAACGTCAGCGGCTGTTGTTGCTGGGCTCATCAGAGCCATGTTGTGGAAGGGGGTCAAGAGAATCCCGCGGTTCAGCGCGTGCAGGTGAAGGTATTGCTGAAGCTCGAAATCATCTGCGTCAGCAGCCTCTTTGCCGTGGCGAGGAGCGTGTGGCAAGAAGCTGTATTCCGAGCGTGAACCCAACTGGGTGACCTGCCAAGGCAGCCCATGCTCGTCGATGGCGTCCTGAACGCCCTTCGTCCACTCGGTTGCCCGCTCAATCATTGCCGGGTACACCGCAGGTGTCAGAACGTCCGAGAGCGTTGCCCGAATTCCCGCCAATGACAGCGCATTGCCAGCCAGGGTGCCACCAACGCCTCCCACATCAATGTCTTCGAGATGAATTTTGGCGCGGACCCTCGCCTGGAGCTCAGCCGTCATTCCGTAGGCGCCTGCGGGGATTCCCCCGCCAATGGTCTTACCCACCACAACAGCATCAGGCTGCAACCCATCGCGCTGAATCATGCCTCCAGGACCAGCACACAGGGTGTGGGTCTCATCAATAATCAGCACGGCACCGTGAGTGGTGCAGAGCGCGCGGAGCGCCTCGTGCCAACCAGGCTCTGGCAACACAATGCCAATGTTCGTCATCGCTGGCTCAATCAGCACACACGCGATGCTCTCGGTGGCGAAGACGTGCTCGAGAGCATCGATGTCGTTGAAGGGCACCACGACAGTGGTCTCTGAGGGCGCCACCGGAGCGCCGATGTTTCCTCGCCGCTCAACGACGGAGCCCGAGGGATCCAGGGTCGCAAAGGTCTCATCCACACTGCCGTGATAGCAGTAGTCAACGACGAGCACCTTCTTCTTGCCCGTCACATGACGGGAGTATCGAATCATCGCTCGATTGGCATCGGTCGCAGAGAGCGTGAACTGCCAGAAGGGAACACCGAAGCGATCAGCGAGTAAACCCGCCGCAATTTCGGCATCCTCGGTCGGAAGCATGGTGGTCGAGCCTTTGACCAGCTGCGCCTGCAGGGCCGCAACTGTCGCCTGGGGGGCATGGCCCACCATGGCACCCGTGTCGCCCAGGCACAGATCAATGTGGTCAATGCCATCAACACAGGTGAAGTGCGCGCCAGAGGCGTAGTCGACATACACAGGCCAAGGACCGGGCCACTTAGCCATCCACAACATCGGAACACCATCGGGCATTCGCGGAACGGCCTTCTCCCAGAGAGCCTTCGATTGGGGCCTCTGGGAGGTGAAGAGTTCAACCTCGTCATTCCACAGGCACGCTAAACGTTCCCGATTAATGCTCGTCATGAGGACTGTGGGGCCTCAGCTCAGTGACAATTGGCGGCGTTTGATGACCGCCCTGATTTGGACAATAAGAACAAGAATTATGGCGGCGAAAAACACAGCCGATGCAATGACATTTGCCTGGGCAGGGATCCCGCGCGCCGCCGCCGTATAGACGTAGCGGGGGAAGGTTATGACAGAACCCGCATTGAAGTTGGTGATGATGAAGTCGTCGAAAGACAAGGCGAACGCCAATAGCGCCGCCGCAACAATGCCCGGAATCAAATTAGGAAAGGTGACTCTCCAAAAGACCTGGTTCGGCGACCCATAAAGATCGCGCCCAGCCTCCTCTAGGGTCGGGTCCAAAACTGCTACTCGAGCGCGGACCGTAACCACGACAAAACTGATGCAAAAAAGAGTGTGGGCAATGATGACGGTGCCGAGGCCCTTCGGCACACCAAGCTGGAGGAACTGAGATGCTAACCCGGCTCCCAGGACCACCTCAGGGGTGGCCATGGGGAGGAACAGCAACAAAGTCGTCGACTGTCGAAAACGGAAACGATAGCGGACAAGCGCTATTGCGATCATCGTTCCCATCGTGGTCGCCAACACCGTGGCAACCACTGCTACCAGAATCGAGTTTCCGAAGGCGACACAGACATCTTCCCGGTCGCACACGTTGATCCAGTTTCGAAAGGTAAACCCGCGCCACAAAGTGTTGTTGCGAACCGAGTCGTTGAAGGAAAAAACGATCGTGTAAAGAATCGGGATGAGAAGGATGACGAAGGCCAACCCCACGTATACGTGCAACCAGTACCTGCCGAGGCCTCTCACAGCAACTCCTTTGTGCCGCTTCGCTTCACATAAGCCGTAACCAAGAAGAGAATCGCGACCATCAGTATCAAGGAGAGCGCGGCTGCAGCCGGAAAATTCTGAAGTACCAAAAAGTTAGCTTCGATGATGTTGCCCATCATCTGCGTTGACGGAGAACCCAGAAAGTCCCGACTCGCATTGATGTAGTCACCGGCCGCTGGAATGAACGTCAGGAGAATGCCGGAGAGCACCCCTGGAATCGACAAGGGAAAGGTGATTCGGGTAAACACCGTCACGGGTTTGGCATACAAATCAGATCCTGCCTCGAGATAACGCAAGTCCAGCCGTTCCAATGTGGTGTAGATGGGCAACGCCATGAAGGGCAGGAAGTTGTAAGCCAGTCCGAAGATTACGGAGAATGGCGTGCCAACGAGAACGCCGTCTGGCGGGATTATTGCCAACGTTCTTAGCACGCCCACTATCGGGCCCTCACTTGTAAAGACCTGCTTCCAGGCGAAAGTCCTCAAGAGGAAAGAAATGAAAAACGGGGCAATCAGAAGAACTAGAGACAAGGCTTGAAGGAGCGGATAGCGTCTCATCTTCACGGCAATTGCGTATGCAATCGGATAGCCCACAAGAAATGCAAAAACCGTCGCAACCAGCGCGTAGACAAACGAACGGGTCATGTGAGGCCAGTAGGTCTCGACTACGAGCACGTAATTCTGCCACGCAAAGGCTGTTTGGAACTCCCCAACGGATCCGTTCGGAACCGGCTCCTCGAAACTAGTGATGACCAGCGAAAACAGTGGAGTCAGAAAAAAGAGAACGAGGTACAAAATCCCCGGGAGAAGCAGCAGAAGTGCGATGGGGCTCCGCCTCTGAAATCTTTCAACGTCGACCGGAGCTGATTCGGTCGCGCTTGTTGAAAAAGCTCCAAAGGCCATGGCCTATGAATCCTCGAGCTCAGATTGGAACTTCTCTTTTTCTGCAACTGCCAGGGCGCCAGTATCGGAGTCTGGATCGTATTTGGCAGAAAGCGGTGGCTCTTCTGCAAGGCCGAAGCTGTGTTCAACTGCCCAAGAAAGATGGACTTGGTCGCCCTGACGAAAGTGCTCACCCGCGGAGGAATTCTGAGCAAAAACCTGAACAAGGCCCAAATTCGGAATATCCACCTGGTATTGAGTGCTGGCGCCGCTAAAGGAAGCATCCCTGATTTTTCCCGGGCCAACTACGTTAAGGCCACTCGCATCCTTTGGCTTGGCGGCGTGGAGCAAAATCTTCTCAGGCCTCACGCCCACCGTCACCCGCCCCCGGTGGACGACCGAACGGTCCTTCGGCACTCGAATTTCATCTCCCGCGACCCGGACAACGATTGATTCTCCGTTCGCTTCGTTGGCATCCCCCGCCCACAAGTTCGATTGACCAAGGAACGTGGCGACAAAGACCGTCTTGGGGTTTTCGTAGAGGTGCTCGGGGGTACCCATCTGCTCGATGCGGCCCCGGTTCATCACAGCGACCGTGTCGGCCATAGTCATGGCCTCCTCTTGGTCGTGGGTGACATGGAGGAACGTGAGGCCCACTTCACTTTGGATCTGCTTGAGCTCTACCTGCATCTGTCGTCGAAGCTTCAAATCCAACGCGCCCAGAGGCTCATCCAACAGAAGCAACGCAGGCCTGTTCACGACAGCGCGCGCCAAGGCAACACGCTGTTGCTGGCCACCTGACAACTGCGATGGTTTTCTTTGAGCAACGTGCGCCAGCTCAACGAGGGCCAGGGCTTCTCGTGCTAGCTCCCGGGCGCCGTCGATTTTTCTCCGATGAAGCCCGAAAGCAACGTTCTCCAACACTGTCAGGTGGGGAAACAACGCGTAGCTTTGGAACACTGTGTTGACCGGTCGCTGAAACGCCTTGGTCTTGGTCACATCCTTGCCGCCAATAAGGATTTTGCCCTCCGTTGGGTCCTCAAGGCCTGCGACCAAGCGCAGCGTTGTTGTCTTTCCGCACCCACTCGGACCCAGCAGGGCAAAGAACGACCCTGCTGGGATGGTCAACGTGAGATCGTCCACAGCAGTAAACCCTGGAAATCTCTTTGTGACAGCCTCGAGGTGTAAATCTGCTCCCTCGGAAGCAAAGGCTCGCCCGACGCCGGCTGAATCAGCCACAGTTGCCCATTTCTACGACGTCGAGTACTGGCTCAAGACGCCCTGGAAAGCCGCCTGAAATTCCGTCTCCTCATCGTTGCTGAGAGTGCGAAAAACGTGAGCCTTCGACAGGGTTTCCGCATCCGGGAATATCAATTTGTTTTCCGCAAGAGCCGGGTCAATCTTGATGGCTTCGTCGTAAGCGCCCTCAACGGGGGTGATGTAGTTGACCCAGGCAGCTACTTCTGCAGCCACCGCTGGATCGTAGTAGTAGTTCATCAGCGCTTCGGCTTCTGCTTTGCGAGGCGATTCGATGGGGATCATCATGGAATCGTTCCACAGCGTGACTCCTGAGTCGGGGAATCCGAACTTGAACTTGTCGGTGTCACCCTCGAGGTTGATTCCTGTGATGTCACCCGACCAACCGATGACGGCAAGAGCAACTTCGTCTTGCAGGTCGTTCTTGTAGGCGTTGCCCTTCACGTTGGCAATGTGGCCATCCGACACCTTCTGCGAGAACAGATCAAGCGCGTTGTAGAACTGGTCTGCCGTGAACTTGGTGATATCTGTTCCCTGGCTCAACATGATGACACCCATCGTGTCTCGCATTTCAGAGAGAACCACGACACGTCCCTTGAGCTCCGGCTTCCAGAGATCTTCGACTGAGCGAAGGTCGCCAGTCAACTCTGAATTCCAGCCGAGACCAGCAAAACCAGCCTGCCACGGCAGCGTGTATTTGCGGCCCGGGTCGAAGTCTGGGTTTTGCAACCCAGCAGTCAGGTTCGCTTTGTTGGGGATGTTTGCCTCGTCAAAAGGAAGGGCGTAGCCCAGCTGCACCCAGCGCGCACACATCCACTCTGTGGGAGTAACGATGTCGGCCTTGATGTATCGACCAAGTTGAAGCTCTTCACGAACGCTTCCGTACCAGGTGTTGTTGTCATCGATCACGTTCTTGTAATCGACCTCAATGCCGGTCTGCTCGGTGAAGCGATCCAGAGTGGGGTAGTTGCCCTCGTCGTCCTGGTCAAGGTAGAGGTCCCAGTTCATCCAGATGAGACGGTCGGATGGGGCACAGCCTGCCAGGGCAGCGGTCGACGTTCCAGCAGCAGTCCACAAAGCTGCGGTTACTGCGGCGCCACCGGTTCCGCCAAGGAATCCTCTGCGAGATACTTTCGAGCCTTTGGCAGCCTTAATGAGGCTACGAACCATGGGGTCTTCGGGTAATGGACGATTCATCATCGAAACTCCTTTGTTGTCGTTCTGGGTTGCCACTTGGTATTGATAATAGACCCCCGGCCTCGTGCCGTGCTGGCACGAGGCATTACGGTCCTGTAAATCTCTGGCTATGCGCCAATGAAGGACATCACGTGCTTGATGCGCGTGTAGTCCTCAAAGCCGTATTGCGAGAGATCTTTTCCGTAGCCCGAGTGCTTGAAGCCACCGTGGGGCATTTCAGCAACGAGGGGGATGTGGCAGTTAATCCACACCGCACCAAAGTCGAGGCCCTTGGCGAAGCGCATCGCGCGCCCGTGGTCCCTGGTCCACACGCTGGAGGAGAGACCATAGAGAACATCGTTGGCCATCTGGAGGGCTTCTTTTTCTTCGGTGAACGGCTGAATCGTAATGACGGGTCCAAAGATTTCGTTCTGGATGGCGTCATCCTTCTGCTTCAAACCAGTCACCACGGTGGGCTCAATGAAGTAACCGGAGGCTCCCTGGCGAACACCTCCCATTTCAATGTTGGCGTTCTTGGGCAGAGCGCCAATCATGCTCATGACTCGGTCCATCTGGTTCGCGTTGTTGACCGGGCCATAGAAGGCATCCGGGTCGCTTGGCATACCGGTCTTGACGTTCTCTTTGACCCACTTGGTCAGCACGGCGACAAACTCGTCGTGAACGTTCTTGTGGACCAGCACTCGGGTGGCCGCCGTGCAGTCCTGGCCGGCGTTGAAGAAACCAGCGATTCCGATTCCCTCAGCTGCAAGCTCAAGATCAGCGTCGTCGAAGACGACAACGGGCGCCTTGCCACCAAGCTCCAGGTGGACGCGCTTGAGGTCACTGGATGCAGCCTTGGCCACCTCCATACCCGCACGAACCGATCCGGTGATGGAAACCATCTGGGGAATCTTGTGGTCAATCATCGCTGCGCCACTGGTGCGGTCACCGGTGATGACGTTAACAACACCGGGTGGCAAGTGGAGAGCGCAGATTTCAGCGAGCAACAGTGTGCTCTGCGGAGTGGTGTCGGAGGGCTTCAGCACCGTGGTGTTACCAGCGGCAACAGCAGGGGCGAACTTCCACACCGCCATGTTCAGGGGGTAGTTCCACGGGCAGACCTGACCGATAACACCGATGGGCTCACGCCTAATCATCGAGGTGTGGTCTTTCATGTATTCACCTGCGGCACGGCCCTCGAGGTTTCTTGCAGCACCTGCGAAGAATCGAATCTGATCAACGCTGAGGAGGATCTCGTTCTCCACGAGCGAGCCCCGAGGCTTCCCGGTGTCCTGCGACTCAAGGTCGGCAAAATCTTCAGCGCGCTTCTCCATCTCATCCGCAATACGGAACAGAGCGAGCTGACGCTCGGAGGGCGTGGTCTCCTTCCAGGACTCGAATGCGGCGGCCGCTGCTTGGTAGGCGCCATCGACATCAGCCTGATTGGAAATCGGAGAGTGGGCGTAGACCTTCTCCGTTGCGGGGTCGACGAGTTCTAGGGCGTCCTTGCCCTTGGAGTCGACGTAGGAGCCGTTGACAAAGTTTTTCAAAGTGCGAGTAGTCATGCCCATAACCTAACGCAGAGGCAACCCGTAGGTCTAGCCGGCAAAATTGTGTGCTTTTCGTTGCTATTTTCTAAATTGCTGAGTTTTTCGGTTGCCAAATGGCAGAAATAGTGCGAATATCACAGTATGCCTCGCGCAGAACTGACTCAACGGGTCGCGATCGACGACGCAGCTAAGCAAATTATCAGCTTGCTGCAGCGTGACGGTCGCATGTCCTATGCCGAAGTGGGCAAGCGAGTCGGCCTCAGTGAGGCAGCCGTGAGACAGCGTGTGAGCAAGCTCACCGATGCCGGCGTGATGCAAATTGTCGCTGTGACAGACCCCAGCCAGCTGGGTTTCTATCGCCAGGCGATGATTGGCATTCGGGTTACCGGCGACGCACGATCCGTCGCCGAGGCAATCAAGAAAATCGACCAGGTCGACTACTTGGTTCTCACCACGGGCCGCTTCGACATGCTCGCTGAAATCGTCTGTGTCGACGACAACGAGTTGCGCGAAGTCCTTCACGGTTCCATCCGCACCACACCCGGTGTGGTCGACACAGAAACATTCACCTATCTATCACTCGAAAAAGAACACTACGACTGGGGAGCACGATGACAATCATCGACAAATTACTGAAGACCGCGAAGGGCCAGCACCACGTGGCAAAGACGCCACCGGTGACCAAGCGCCGCGGCAAGAAGGCTGAGACCCTGCAAGACAAGGCTCGCGATCACCTCTGGATGCACTTCACCAGGCAGGGTCCACTCTCCGCCGGCGCCGAGGTGCCCATCATTGTGAAGGGCTCTGGCCACCACATTTGGGACGACAAAGGCAAGAAGTATTTCGATGGCCTCTCGGGCCTCTTTGTCGTCAACGCAGGACACGGCCGCAAGCGCCTCGCCGAAGTGGCTGCCAAGCAGGCGGAAGAACTCGCGTTCTTCCCGCTGTGGTCTTACGCGCACCCCGCAGCCATCGAGCTTGCCGACAAGCTGGCGGACTACGCGCCAGGAGATCTGAACAAGGTGTTCTTCACCACCGGTGGTGGTGAAGCCGTCGAGAGTGCTTTTAAGTTGGCGAAGCAGTACTGGAAGCTCATGGGCAAGCCCATGAAGCACAAAGTCATCTCGCGCAACATCGCTTACCACGGCACCCCTCAAGGCGCTCTTGCCATCACCGGAATCCCGGCGATGAAGGCAATGTTCGAGCCCCTCACCCCTGGTGGGTTCCGGGTGCCCAACACCAACTACTACCGGGCCGAGGAAATGGGTTTCCCCGGTGGCACCGAGGAAGAGTTCGGGCTTTGGGCTGCAAACCGCATTGAAGAAATGATCGAGTTTGAAGGCCCCGAAACTGTGGCCGCTGTCTTCTTGGAGCCAGTACAAAACTCGGGCGGGTGCTTCCCGCCCCCTCCCGGATATTTCCAGAGGGTTCGCGAGATCTGTGACAAGCACGATGTGTTGCTGGTCAGCGACGAAGTGATTTGCGCGTTTGGTCGCATCGGCGAAATGTTTGCCTGCACGGCTTTTGACTACGTCCCCGACATCATCACCTGCGCCAAGGGCATGACCAGTGGTTACTCCCCCATTGGCGCGATGATCACCAGCGATCGCCTGTTTGAGCCATTCTCCAAGGGCAACACGACCTTCTATCACGGCTACACGTTCGGTGGGCACCCGGTCTCCGCTGCGGTGGCGCTCGAGAACTTGAAGATCTTCGAAGAGGAGAAAATCAACGAGCACGTGCGTGAGAACTCCCCGAAGTTCCGCGCCGCACTCGAGCGGCTGCTCGATATTCCCATCGTCGGCGACGTGCGCGGTGCCGGATACTTCTTCGGAATCGAACTTGTCAAAGACAAGACCACCAAGGAGACCTTCTCGGAGGCCGAGTCGGAGAAGCTTCTGCGTGGCTTCCTCTCCAAAGCACTCTTCCAGGCCGGGCTCTATTGCCGCGCTGATGACCGAGGCGACCCGGTGATTCAGTTGGCGCCGCCGCTCACGATCGGCCCCAAGGAGTTCGATGAGATCGAAGCCATTTTGCGCGACGTTCTCACCCGAGCCAGCAAGCTCCTCTAAGGACGGCTTCCGTGGTCGACTACCGATCGTTGTCGCTGTGGCACGACACCCTGGGTGAGTCCTTCTCACCCAGGGCCAGCCTCACCAGCGCCGAGAGCCAGGCCCACTGGGACGTTGTCATCATGGGTGCCGGGTACACGGGTCTGTGGAGCGCACTGTCCCTTGCCCAGCAATCCCCCGACTTACGCATTCTCGTTCTGGAGAAAGAAGTCGCCGGGTTTGGGGCTTCGGGCAGAAACGGTGGCTGGTGTTCAGCTCTCTTCCCCACCAGTGTGGGATCCCTCATTAAGCAACACGGCCTAGAGGCAGCCACAGCACTTCGATACGCCATGGTGGATGCCGTTGACTCGGTCGGGCGATGGTCGAGGGACCTCGATATTGACTGTGACTTTGTGGCCGGCGGGACCACCACTCTGGTGAGAAGCCCTATTCAAGAACACCGCGCCAACGCGAGCCTTGCCGATGCGGCCCTCACCCCGGCGGATAAGGCTGTGTGGCGAGGCGTCCACGAAACCCTCCAGGCCACCGAAACTCTGGGTGCGGTCTTTGACCCTGCGTGCGCCAGGCTTCACCCCGCGAAACTCGTCCGCGGTTTAGCCAGGACTGCTGAATCTGCAGGGATCCGCATTGCGGAGCAGACCGAGGTTCTCCGTTACGAGCCTGGAGTTGTTATTACCTCGCGCGGGCGCGTCACAGGTGATGTCGTCATCGATGCGATGGAGGGCTACCGCTCGCAGCTCAAGCAGACCAGGCGGCACTCGCTACCCCTGTATTCACTGATGATTGCGACCGAGGTGTTGCCCGATTCCGTGTTCGACGCGATTGGCCTCGAGCACGGAATGACCTTTGCTGACTTCCGCTCGCTCATCATTTACGGTCAGCGCACCGCGGATAACCGCATCGCCTTTGGCGGCCGGGGCGCCCCCTATCACTGGGGCAGTCGGGTGAAGCCAGAGTTTGACCGCGTCCCGCGGGTGTTCTCTGCCCTTCACCAGACGCTCGTGGAGTTGTTCCCGGTTCTTTCGCCCTACGCCATCACGCATCAGTGGGGTGGGGTGCTGGGTGTCCCTCGCGATTGGCACTCATCGGTAACCCTGGATGCGGCAACCGGCATCGGCCGGGCAGGCGGTTATGTGGGAGACGGGGTTGGGCTGTCCCACTTGGCAGGCCTCACGCTTGCGGACCTGGTTCTTGGCAAGACCACACCGCGAACTGCCTTGCCCTTTGTGGGGCACCAGTCACCGAAGTGGGAACCAGAGCCGCTGCGCTACGCGGGGGCAACCGCAGCCATCGTGGGTGTCGCCTTGGCCGATCGGATTGAGGCCAGGACCGGAAAACCGTCACTGGTCTCGAAGCTCATTGCCCCGCTAACCGGGCACTAAAGGCTGGTTTTTCCCTCACCCGGCAGAGTGATGTCTGAGACATAGGGCATTCTCGAGCGCGCGATCACGACAACGTCGGTGATGAGGCCAGCGAGCAGGGACGCGACGATGGTGAGAAACAACACCGTTCGATCAAGCCACTCTTGATCCCCAAGCCAGAACACGATGGCGAGGAACACGACGAACTTCGCAAGCCACGTGCCAAGAACAATGCCAAAGAAGGCGGGGGCAAGAACATCGCCTTTACCCAGGCGAAAACCCCAGATGATGCTGAGTGC
>JBIIRH010000019.1:0-17007 GCA_044341675.1 Pontimonas sp. | reverse complement strand
ACCCACCCTTGCCGCAGTGAACGACCGGGACTTTGGCTATCTGGGTTTCTTTGTGCTGGGAGCCATCATCGGCCTGTCTGCTTTTGTCGGGGTTTTGCAATGGCTTCTTGAACACCGCAGAGTCCTCACCTTGGTCGTCATGACGGGGTTGATGGCGGGGTCGCTGCGAGCACTGTGGCCATGGCAGGGAGAGGGCCGAGAACTTCTCGCCATGCCCGAGGGCAGCGTGGCGGTCTGGGGTTGGAGCGCTGTGGCGGCTCTCGTGGTCGTTGTCGTTATTGCCCTGGAAAGCTTCCTGCAAGCTCGCGTTAACCGGCAGTCTTGACAATGACTCTGATGTCTACTCCCACTGTTCTGTTCGTGTGCGTTCATAACGCTGGCCGGTCACAGATGGCAGCCGGATACCTTCGCCATCTGGCACAAGATCGGGTGACGGTGCTCTCGGCAGGCTCGGCGCCAGGGGAGTCGCTGAACCCTTCGGCCGTTTCAGTGATGGCGGAGGAAGGCATCGATATCGCCAGTGAAGTTCCGCAACTCTTGAGCGTTGACTCGGTGAAAGCCAGCGACGTCGTGATCACCATGGGGTGTGGCGATGCGTGTCCTATCTTCCCGGGCAAGCGCTATGAGGATTGGGTGTTAGAAGACCCCGCAGGGCAAGACTTAGAGCGGGTGCGTGTGATTAGGGATGACATCCGTCATCGCATCGAAGTGCTCCTGGAGGAACTACTGGGCACAGAGGCCTAGTCGCGCCTA
The DNA here is from genome assembly GCA_044341675.1 of Pontimonas sp. Lineage (GTDB taxonomy): Bacteria > Actinomycetota > Actinomycetes > Actinomycetales > Microbacteriaceae > Pontimonas. Next base: position 16,254 of record JBIIRH010000019.1, on the reverse strand, counting down.
CTCGCGATTGGGCCGCGCTTCGCCACGTGGCTCGAGCTTAGGCGGGAATCAGGTCGGCGTCCTCGCGAAGCGATGCCTTCCATGCGACGAGCTTTTGAACGGTGGGGCTGGTGTCGGCTGAGAGGAGCTCCATTGCGTCGGCCGGGACGCTGTAGTTGATGGCGACGAAAGCGCGAACGGTTTCGTCGCTGTCTTTGGCGAGGGTGCGCAAAACATCACACGGGGTTGCCTGGTTACGTGCCAGGCACGCGCGGACGCCCGCGTCTGGGTCCTTTGCGAGTGCCTCGTACACCTCGAGGGGTGCGTGGTAGGAGAGGGCGGCACTCTCACGAATTTTGGGGTTGGCGTCTGTGGACAGACGACGAATTCGCTCCACCTTGGACTCTGTGATGGCGGGGGAAAGGAAGGAGGCAACAGGGTCATCCCCGGCAAGGCGGGTCTCCCCTGAGAGCTGCTGGCGCTGGGCGGTGGTGTTGAACCTGATGCACGACATGGCTTCATGGTAGAGGGAGCAAGTGGGCTTTCCGGGCATTGATGCCAAGAATTCAACTGAGAAATAACTGTCAATCACCTTCTGCCTCCTACACTGGGCTCATGAGCCTTGACAATGAAGTGAGCTCGAGGATATTCACGCTCGCCAACCTTGTCAGCGTCATCCGGCTGATGGCCATCCCCGTGTTTCTCTACCTGGTCATTCAGGATCAGTTACTGGCAGCCTTCGTGCTCCTCGTCGCGGCGGTATTGACCGACTTTGTCGATGGCATGATCGCAAGGCGCATGAATCAGATCACGCGCCTTGGCCAGTTCTTGGACCCGTTTGCCGATCGTCTCTTCATTGCTGCCACGGTCGTGGCGCTGGCCATTCAAGGTGTTGTCCCGTGGTGGTTTGTTGTGGCGGTGATGTTGCGCGACGCGCTCTTGGGTGTTGGCGGAATCGTCATGTCCCGTTACGGCCACGCAACCTTGCCTGTGAAGTGGTGGGGCAAGGTCGCCACCTTCGGCCTGCTTTTTGTGTTGCCTCTGTTTTTGCTCAGCGTGATGGTGACAGAACACTTCTCTACATCTGTCGGTTTGACCCTCATGGCGATCGCCTGGCCCATCGCTGTCGTGGCTGTGGTGCTCTATTGGGTGGTCGGGTTTTCGTATCTTTTTGATGCGATTCGTCTCGCGAAGGAGGCGACTCGCGAGAGGGGTAAATCTTCCGATAGGGTGAACTCGTTCAATGAGGGAGTGTGATGAGCGAGACACCTAAGGGCCCGGAAAATCCGGGACATCCCGATCAAACAGAGAAGTTTGGTCCGGATTTCCAGCAGAAGCTGCAGAACCTGGAATCTGGTGTTTCCCTCGAAGAGCAGGAAGTTATCGCCGCCCTTCCCTCTGGCTCAGCTCTCCTCATCGTTCGCAAGGGCCCCAACGCCGGCGCTCGGTTCCTCCTTGATCAGGATTCCACCATCGCCGGTCGTCACCCCGAAGCTGACATCTTCCTTGACGACGTGACCGTGTCTCGTCGTCACGCCGAGTTTGTTCGCCACGGCACAGCCTTTGAGGTTAAAGACATGGGCTCGCTCAATGGCACGTACTTTGATGGCGTCCTCATTGACCAGGCTCTGCTGCACGATGGCGCTGAGGTCCAGGTCGGTAAATTCCGCATGACGTTCTTCCCTTCCCGCGCTGATGTTGATGGAGCGAGGTCCGGGCAGTGAGTGTTGCGCGTTCACGGATTGAGGTTGCCTCGGGCCCTAGGAAGTCATTGCTCTCTATTGGGCAGGTCTTGGCGAAGCTCACTCCAGAATTTCCCGAGTTGTCTCCGTCGAAGCTTCGGTTCTTGGAAGATCGTGATCTCATTGCACCGGGTCGCACCCCTGCCGGATACCGCACGTATTCGAGCGACGACGTCGAGCGCCTCCGTTTTGTTCTGACTGTTCAGCGTGATCAGTACCTTCCCTTGAAAGTCATCAAGGCGTATCTCGATGATCGCGACTCCGGCAAGAACCCTTTGTTGCCGGTGGGCAACGCGGTGAACGGTGCGCCACTTGGCGATGACCAAGCCCGCTACACCAAGGCCGAGATCATCGACGCCGCGAAAGCGTCGACCTCGCTTCTTGAGGGTGCAGTGACCGCTGGTCTGATTGAACCCAAGAAGGTCTACACCGGCTCCGACCTAGTCGTTCTCACCTCGATTGTCGAAGCATCGAGCTTTGGCTTGGAGCCCCGTCATCTCAGAGGCATGCGTTTGGCCGTGGACCGTGAGGTTGGACTTATTTCTCAGGCCGTGAATGCCGCCAACGGTTCGACCAGGTCCATGTCCCCGTCGGAACTTCGTGACAAGGGTCGCGAGCTCTCGGGAATTCTGACGACTCTTCGGAGTGTGCTGACTCACGACGCACTCAACCGACTAGAGTCATAGAGCTTCCCACGACACGCCCAGCGGCGTTATCGTTGCCGACGAAGCAATTGGCCTTGGTGCCGGTATCGTGAACAAGCGCCCTTCAGGGTCAAGTTGAAGATGAAGGTTAGGTGACACATGGATTCCTCCGATAACACCACGGAGCGCTACGCCAAGGATCTTCTGTTCACCGACGGCATGCCAGTCATCACCGAAGAGCAGGGTTACCGCGGTCAGATCGCCGCCACTGCCGCGGGAATCACTTATCGCCAGCTTGATTATTGGGCTCGCACCGGGCTGGTTGAACCCACCGTGCAGAGCGCGCAGGGTTCTGGAACCCAGAGGCTCTACGGGTTCCGTGACATCTTGGTCTTGAAGCTCGTCAAGCGTCTTCTCGACACCGGAATTTCTCTTCAACAGATTCGTGTCGCTGTTGACCAGTTGCGCGCGTCTGGAATCAACGACCTTGCCCAAACGACGCTGATGAGTGACGGCGCGAGCGTCTACCTGTGCACCTCAAACGATGAGGTCATCGACCTCGTCAGCCGTGGCCAGGGCGTCTTCGGGATTGCTGTGGGCAAAGTCCTCCGCGAAGTTGAGTCCTCATTGGTGTCCGTTGAGGTCAGCGAAGCGGGAGCAGATCCTCGCGATGAGCTCGCGAAGCGTCGCAGCCAGCGCGCTTCTTAGTCGATAATCTGCACTGACCGAATCACTCGGTCGAGCAGCAGGTTGAAGTTCAGGGCCATTTCCTCGGCGCTTTCGCCGGGCCACACATGGAGTGGGCTCGCTGCTCCTTGAGCCTGTTGCAGCGCCACACGCTCGGGAAGCTCTGGCTGGAGAACAAGAGCCCCAAACATCTGCTTCAGCTCGTCGATGCGGTATTGGTGTTCGATGGATTGAGGCCGGACGCGGTTGACAATCACGCCGAGTGGCTGGAGTCGGGGTGAGACACCGCGACGCAACTCATCCACGGCTCGAAACGCCCTCTGGGTGGCAGCCACTGAGAAAAGTCCAGGCTCCGTCACCACTGCGACCCGGTCACTTGCGGTCCATGCCATGCGGGTTAGCCCATTGAGCGAGGGCGGGCAGTCAATGAGCACGAGGTCGTAGTCGCCCTCGACCGCAGACAGGATTTCTTCCACACGCCAGATTTCGCGCTTGGTCAGAGTCGGGGAGTCAAAAGCCATCGCCGCTGGAGAGCCGAGCAGCACATCGACGGTTCCCTTGTGGGTTCTGGTCCAGCCCGAGGGAACAATCGCATTTTTGACATTCGAAGACCGCGGGTTGGCCAGCAGGTGAGAAATATTGAGGTGTCGCCCGACCGTGACGTCCAGTCCGGTCGAGGCGTCTGACTGAGGATCCATGTCAACGACCAGCGTGCGCAGGCCCCTCGCGAATGCTGCTGAGGCTAGCCCAAGGGAGACGGTGGTCTTACCCACACCGCCTTTGAGGGAGCTCAGACTGATTACGCGCATCGGGTCTACCTTAGCCTTCAGTAAGGTAGAGCTCAGGACTTAGGCCGGCGTTTTTGGGCGCGCACGAGAGGGGCTTCACCTTTGGTCACCAAGATTCTTGTGGCGAATCGTGGCGAGATTGCTATTCGGGCTTTTCGCGCTGCGGTAGAACTTGGCAAACGAACCGTTGCGGTCTACCCCTACGAGGACCGTTATTCGCTACACCGGATGAAGGCCGACGAGGCCTACCAAATCGGCGAGCCCGGACACCCACTGCGCGCTTATCTGGACATCGCTGAAATCATCCGGGTTGCCAAGCTCTCGGGTGCCGACGCTATCTATCCGGGATATGGCTTCCTCAGCGAAAACCCTGACCTGGCGCGAGCGTGCGAAGAAGCAGGAATTGTCTTTATCGGCCCACCAGCCTCGGTTCTCGAGATGGCCGGTAACAAAGTAACCGCCAAGGAACACGCCATTCGCGCTGGCGTGCCCGTTTTGGCTTCGAGTGAGGCCACCACCGATCTTGACGCTCTTGTTCGTGCCGCCGATGAGATCGGCTTTCCCGTTTTCGCGAAGGCTGTAGCCGGCGGCGGCGGTCGGGGAATGCGCCGGGTGGAAAAGCCGGAGGCTTTGCGAGAAGCCCTTGAAGCCGCGATGCGCGAGGCCGAAACTGCCTTTGGTGATGGCCGAATGTTTATTGAACAGGCCGTGGTGCGGCCCCGGCACATTGAAGTTCAGATTCTTGCCGATTCCACCGGGCACACCATGCACCTCTTCGAGCGAGACTGCTCAGTGCAACGTCGCCATCAAAAAGTCATCGAGATTGCACCAGCGCCCAACTTGGACCCAGCGCTCCGCGAGGCAATCCTGAAGGACGCTGTCGCATTCGCGTCGTCGATTGGGTATCAAAACGCGGGCACGGTTGAGTTCCTTGTTGATACCGCGGGGGAGCGCGCTGGTCAGCACGTGTTCATCGAAATGAACCCCCGCATCCAGGTCGAGCACACCGTGACTGAGGAAATTACCGACGTGGATTTGGTTCAGTCCCAGATGCGGATTGCCTCCGGGGAGTCCCTTGCTGATCTTGGACTCTCTAGTGACACCATCGTGCCGCGAGGGTTTGCGCTGCAATGCCGCATCACCACAGAAGACCCGAGTTCCGATTTTCGTCCCGACACGGGCAAGATCACCACGTATCGTTCTCCTGGTGGCGCTGGTATTCGCCTGGACGGTGGCACGGTCAATCAGGGCGCACAAATTTCTCCGTACTTCGATTCGATGTTGGCCAAGATGACCTCCCGCGGTCGTGACTTTCCTACCGCGGTGGCCCGCGCGAGGCGCGGTCTTGCTGAATTCCGAATTCGGGGCGTGTCCACGAACATCGCGTTCTTGCAGGCGGTAGTCGAAGACGAAGCTTTCCTTGCTGGTGATGTCTCGACGTCGTTCATTGATGAGCGCCCGCACCTCCTGAAGGCTCGGGTCTCGAAGGACCGCGGGACCAAGCTCCTCACGTGGTTGGCCGACGTTACTGTCAACCAGCCCCACGGGTCTGGTGAAGGACTGTCTGATCCCGCCTCGAAGCTCCCCGAAGTGCCACTCAAGGCTCCACCGAGTGGATCAAAGCAGTTATTGGACTCTCTGGGCCCCAGTGCTTTTGCGAAGGCCCTGCGCGAGCAGAAGGCCCTCGCTGTCACGGAGACAACCTTCCGCGATGCTCACCAGTCCTTGCTGGCTACTCGCGTGAGGACCAGAGACCTGGTGGCAGCCCTGCCGGCTGTGGCTCACACCACTCCCCAGTTGCTCTCGGTTGAGGCGTGGGGTGGCGCAACCTATGACGTGGCGCTGCGTTTCCTCGGAGAAGATCCGTGGGAGCGCCTGGTGGACCTGCGCGAGGCTTTGCCGAACGTCTGTATCCAGATGCTGTTGCGCGGGCGCAACACCGTGGGCTACACGCCATACCCCTCAGAGGTGACCAACGCTTTTGTCCAAGAGGCCGCAACGGCTGGCGTAGACATATTCCGCATCTTTGATGCGCTCAATGATGTCTCCAACATGCGCCCCGCCATCGATGCCGTTCTCGAGACTGGCACCACCCTTGCTGAGGTGGGACTGTGTTACTCGGGCAACCTTGCGGACCCGGCAGAGGACCTCTACACCCTGGACTACTACCTCCGCCTGGCAGAGAAGATTGTCGAGAGCGGAGCACACATTCTGGCCATCAAAGACATGGCTGGCCTGCTTCGCGCTGAAGCGGCGGCAACCCTGGTGGAAGCGTTGCGCTCGCGGTTTGATCTGCCCGTCCACCTCCACACCCACGACACAGCAGGTGGCCAGCTGGCCACGCTGCTCGCGGCAAGTCGCGCAGGAGTCGACGCCGTCGATGCTGCGAGTGCGGCGATGGCGGGAACGACAAGCCAGCCGTCATTGTCGTCGCTGGTGGCAGCACTCGAGTTCACCGAGCGCGACACCGGTATCAGCCTCGAGAGCGTTTCTGCTCTCGAGCCCTACTGGGAGTCAGTGCGGAAGCTCTACTCACCCTTTGAGTCTGGATTGCCAGGACCCACCGGGCGGGTTTACCACCACGAAATCCCTGGGGGACAACTCTCCAATCTTCGTCAGCAGGCCATCGCCCTCGGCCTCGCGGATCGTTTCGAAGACATTGAGGACTGGTACGCCGAGGCCAGCCGGATACTCGGTCGCCCGACGAAGGTCACCCCTTCCAGCAAAGTCGTTGGTGACCTAGCGCTTCACCTGGTAGCGATGGATGTGGATCCAGCTGACTTCGAAGAAAACCCCGGCAACTATGACGTTCCCGATTCGGTCGTGGGCTTCATGGCAGGGGAACTGGGAGATCTGCCAGGGGGTTGGCCAGAACCTTTCCGCACCAAGATTCTCAAGGGCAAGAAGCCCTCCATCGAAGTGGGGACCCTAACTCCAGAGCAAGAGAAGATGCTCGTGGCACCGGGTCGTGAGAGACGCGCTCTGCTCAATGAATTGCTGTTCCCCGGCCCGACCCGCGACTTCCACGAGGTGAGAGAGAACTACGGCGATGTTTCTGTGATTAAGACACGGGATTATCTCTATGGTTTGCGACCGGGAGAAGAATCGGTGATTGAGGTCGAGGCCGGAGTTAGCCTCTACGTTTCGCTCGAGACTATTTCCGAACCCGATGATCACGGCTTGCGCACAGTCATGGTCTCACTCAACGGGCAAATGCGGCCCGTGATGGTCCGCGATCGTGCCGTCAAGGTCCTGGTTACTCAGGCAGAGAAAGCTGATCCAACAAACCCGAAACACATTGCCGCCCCCTTCTCTGGGGTCGTCACACTGGGAGTTGCTCCGGGTGACGAGGTGGCCCAAGGTGGGATTGTCGCCACTATTGAAGCCATGAAGATGGAAGCTGCAATCAGTAGCCAGGTGGCGGGTGTGGTGGCACGTGTGGCTATCCCCAAAACGCAGCAAGTTGAAGCGGGGGATCTTCTTCTGGAGCTTTCAGATGGCTCGTGAGTTTACGAGTAACATAGGGCGGTGCCGACTTCAGGCGAGTAAGGATAAACAGCACACATGGTAAAGCGCGAGACAGTCCGCAAGTCCCCCCAAGCCACTGAGCCAGTAGTGCCTGCCGGCGGCGAGAGCGAGTTGGACGATTCAGCCGTGGACCCCGCCGCACTGGAGTCGACTGAGGGCGAGAGCATCACAGTGGCCGTTTCGGTCTCTAACGATGATCTGTATCAGCGTCGGCCTGAGAACCGGGGCGATAGCCCAGAACCCTCTGCGATGCTCACCGAGGACCGCCTTCTCGACAAGTCTGGGCGTAACCGTGTGGCGCCTGAAGGATTCTGGCAATACCTCGCCTATGAGGCTTCGTTCCGCACCATCAACCTCGGTGACTCTCGCGCGGTTCGTGAACGCAAGGCCATGGACCGCCGCATTGGTCAGCAATTTGAGCACGGTGCACGTTTTGTCCCGGTCCTGACCAGAAAGGGTGGCGTGGGCAAGACCACCGTCACCACTCTCTTGGGCATGGCTCTGGCAGAAGTGCGAGATGACCGAGTGATCGCTATCGATGCGAACCCTGACCGTGGCACCTTGGCCGAGAGAGTGGCCAAGTCCACGGGGGCAACGGTCCGTGATGTGGTGAACCTGTCCGCGGGTATTTCCGGCTTCACCGATTTTGCTGAGCTGGTGTCCAAAGACCAAACCCGTTTGCACGTGCTGGCTTCGGACACTGACCCGCTTCTTTCGGAAGCGTTTGACGAGGACGACTACAACGTCGTTGCCGACCAGGCGGCTCGCTTCTATTCGATTGTTCTCACTGACTGTGGAACGGGCGTCGTTCACTCCGTTATGAAGCCCACACTGCAGAGGGCTGACGGTCTCGTGATTGTCTCTGGCGGAAGCATCGACGAAGCACGCCTCGCCTCGGAGACTTTGACCTGGTTGGAAGCAAACGGACATGGCCAACTCGTTGAGCGTGCTGTCGTCGCGCTCAACACCGCAACTCAGGGCACGAACGTGGTCAAGCTCGACGAGATTGAGGACCACTTCCTCTCTCGAGTCAGAGACGTTGTGCGGATTCCCTATGACCCTTACCTCGCTGCAGGCTCTGTCATTGAGTGGAACCGCCTGAGCCCCTACACGCGCGATTCTGCGCGTGAACTGGCAGCACTTGTCGTTGAAGGCATGAGCGAGCGTCTCGGAACCTAACATGGCAGTGCGTGCCATACGGCTCTTTGGCGATCCGATTCTCAAGAGTTCGACCGAACCTGCCGACATTGGCTCCGAGCGCACAGTGAACTTGGTGGCCGATCTCATCGACACCGTCAAGTTACCCGGGCGTGCCGGTGTTGCCGCCAATCAGATTGGTGTGGGTGTCTCTGCTTTTGGTTACAACATCGATGGCGTTGTCGGCTACCTACTGAACCCGACCCTGGTTCGCGTCTGGGGAGAACCAGAAGAGATGAGTGAGGGCTGCCTCTCCGTCCCGGGGCTCACGTATCCCCGCGTTCGCCATCCCTTCGCCCTTGTGCAGGGGACGACCCTCGAGGGAGAGGTCGTCGAGATCGAAGGGCAGGGTCTCATGGCCCAGGCAATCCAGCACGAACTGGATCACCTTCGCGGGGTCCTCTATTTCGAGGGTCTTGCCCCAGAGCACAAGAAGCACGCCCTCACCGCGATTCGCGAGTCGGAGTGGTTCGCCCTGTAGCGAAGCTGCTCGGCAGGGGATTACACCCACGGCATCGCTAGACTGTCCCACCGTGTATACCTGCGGAATTGACATCGGTGGAACCAAGATCGCGGCTGGTCTGGTCAGCGCTGAGGGCGAGCTTTCGCGGCGGATTGAGCGTCCCACTAACCCTTCTGATCCGCAGGCGATTATCGACACCGTCGTTGCGATGGTGGCCGAGTTGGATGGCGATGACGTAGCGCGCGCCGTTGGTGTCGCGGCTGCCGGCTTCCTGGATCGCACCAGAGACCGGGTTTACTTTGCCCCCAACATCGCATGGTCAGACTTTCCGCTTCAGAATGTCCTGGAGCAGCGGCTTGGTCGGCCAGTGACGTTGGAAAACGATGCCAACGCCGCCGGCTGGGCGGAATTCCAATTTGGTGCTGCCAAGAATGCCCACTCCATGGTGATGCTCACCATGGGTACCGGTGTGGGCGGTGCGATTGTGGAAGATGGGCGCCTTCTCATCGGGGGCTTTGGCGCCGGAGGAGAACTGGGCCACATCATCATCGAGCCAGACGGACTCCTCTGCGGATGCGGGAACCGCGGATGCCTAGAGCAGTACGCATCCGGAACCGCCCTGATGAGGGAAGCCCGCAGCGACTTGGGTCGTCCTGAGCTCACTTCCGAGGAGATGACGGAACTCTTGGTGGCAGGCGATAGCGCCGCCATCGCCGTTCTTCACCGGGTGTGTGACGCCATGGGCCGGGGAATTACGTCTCTGGTTGCTGTCACCGATCCCGAGGTGGTGGTTATTGGCGGTGGTGTTGCCAAAGCAGGTGCGCTAGTGAGCGATCCGATTACCGAGTCGTTCAGGCGACACTATGGCGCCTACGACCGCAGACCAGTTCCTCGCGTCGTCGTCGCGACCATGGGGAACAGCGCCGGCGTGATTGGCGCTGCCGATTTGGCCAGGCTTCAACGCCCCTCTGGGGCGTAGTCTGTGAAGGGTCGAGAGGGGGCGGGATGTTTTACTGGATTATGAAGCACTGGGTCATTGGCCCGCTTATGACGACTGTCTTTCGCCCCTGGGTCAAAGGTCTTGAGAACATGCCGCGGACTGGTCCAGTCATCGTGGTGTGTAACCACATTTCCTTTGTGGATTCGGTTTTTCTCCCGCTCGTCGTTGATCGCCAAATGGCCTTTCTGGCAAAGAGCGATTACTTCACGGGCCGGGGAATTAAGGGCTGGGCGATACGTTTCTTCATGACTTCAGCTGGTCAGCTGCCGATCGATCGCTCCGGCGGAAAAGCCTCTGAAGCCTCCCTCAACGCTGGGCTTCAGGTCCTCGCCGAGGGCAAGGTTCTCTCGATTTACCCCGAGGGAACCCGAAGCCCCGATGGTCGCATGTTTCGCGGTCGTACCGGGGTTGCGCGCATGATCCTGGAAGCTAATGTCCCCGTTATTCCCGCTGCCGTGATTGACACGGACAAGGTGATGCCCCTGGGAACTAATTTCCCGAAAGTTCACAAGGTGGGCGTTGTGCTCGGCGAACCATTGGACTTCTCCCGTTTTCGCGGCATGGAGAGCGACCGGTTTGTCCTGAGAGCCATCACCGACGAAATCATTTACGAGATGAACAAACTCAGCGGCCAGGATTACGTCGACGTCTATGCCTCGACGCTGCGCAATCCCACTGCATAACACTCGATGTGGCGGCTTGGCCTGCCAGGCTAGGCTTGTCTTTGCACCGCACAGAAATTGAGGAATTGTGACCACCACCGAAAGCTCCGTCACTCCGGCTCCCGGAGTCATCGAAGGCTTGGACAACTGGCGCCATCTGCCCATCAAGCAGCAGCCTGAGTGGCCTGACGCCGACGCTGCCGCTGCGGTGTCCAAGGAGCTCCAGAGCGTTCCCCCGCTAGTTTTCGCCGGTGAAGTAGACCTTCTTCGCGAGCGCCTGGCACGTGTTGCCAGCGGCAAAGCCTTCTTGCTCCAGGGCGGCGACTGTGCTGAAACGTTCCAGGGCGCTACTGCCGACAACATTAGAAACAGAGTCAAGACCATCCTGCAGATGGCGGTCGTCCTCACCTACGGTGCGTCGATGCCGATTGTGAAAATGGGCCGCATGGCCGGCCAGTTCGCTAAGCCACGCTCTAGTGATGACGAAACCAGAGAAGGCGTCACTCTGCCCGCCTACCGCGGGGACATTGTTAACGGTTATGACTTCACCGAGGAGTCGAGGACGCCTAACCCCGCTCGCATGTTGCAGGGGTACCACACCGCAGCGTCCACCCTCAATCTGATTCGGGCGTTCACGCAGGGCGGTTTCGCTGATTTGCGTATGGTTCACAGTTGGAACAAGGGCTTTGCTGAAAACCCCGCTAATGCCCGTTACGAGGGCCTAGCCAAAGAAATTGACCGCGCGATTCGCTTCATGGAGGCCGCTGGCGCAGATTTCGATGAACTCAAGCGAGTCGAGTTCTATGCTAGCCACGAGGGCTTGCTGATGGACTACGAACGTCCCCTCACCAGGATTGATTCAAGGACTGGAACTCCCTATGTCACCTCGGGGCACTTCCTGTGGATTGGCGAGCGGACCCGCGACATCGATGGAGCTCACGTCGACTTCTTCTCGAGAATTCGCAACCCCATCGGAGTGAAGGTTGGCCCGTCCATGACGCCGGTCGCGCTCAAGGCTTTGATGGAGAAGCTCGACCCCGCTCGTGAGCCCGGACGCCTGACCTTGATTACCCGAATGGGCGCCGATCACATTCGCGATGCCCTTCCACCGCTGTTGGAGGCTACCAAGTCTCTCGACGTTCAGCCCGTCTGGGTGAGCGACCCCATGCATGGCAATGGAATCACCACATCCACCGGCTACAAGACACGTCGCTTCGACGACGTCGTCAATGAGGTTCAGGGCTTCTTCGAGGCTCACCGGTCAGTGGGCACCCACCCCGGTGGCGTTCACGTTGAACTCACGGGCGACGATGTCACGGAGTGCCTCGGTGGATCGCAGAAGATTGATGAGCTGGGGCTTGAGACCAAGTACGAGTCGCTGTGCGACCCTCGACTGAACCACCAGCAATCGCTGGAGCTTGCTTTCCTCGTTGCGGAAGAGCTCAGCCAGTCCTAGACGAAGCTGCGCAGGACTATGAGCGTTCCGGCGGGAACCTCTTGGCCCACCGAGGGGTCCACGCTGGTCACCCGAGCAAAGGACTTGGACCAGTCCTCCTCAGGGAACTCTGACCTAACTTCAACGCGGAAACCGAGAGCTTCGAGTTTGCGTTTTGCCTCAGAGATTGTGTTGTCGATAACATCCGGGACTTCGACCAGTTCTGGGCCGCGAGAGACCAGCAGCGTGAGAGTGTCGCCCGGCACCACAATGCGAGTGTCTCGATCGAGGACCTTGACGACCGACCCCTCGGGGATGGTGTCGGAGAATTCACCATCACCACCGACGATTCCCATGAGCCCAACCTCTTGCAGAAGACGTCTGGCTTCATCAACAGAGAGTCCCTCAACAGTGGGAATCGCTCCAGCAGAGACCACCACATTGAGGGTGTTGCCGGCCAAAACCTCGGAACCAGCCGGCAATGCGACGCCCTCGGCGTTCGTGAGCCTCAGAATTGTGCCGGCGTCAACAAAGTCGTTGAACTCTTCACTTGTCGCACCCACAATCAAATTGAGGGCCTCGAATTCGGTGGTGAGATCGTCAAGAGTTTTGCCGGTGACAGCCGGGACGCTGACCGGGTTAGGGCCGAGTGACACAACAAGTGTGACGACGCTGCCCCGATCTACTGACTCTCCAGCCGGCGGATTGGTTCCCTTGACAATCCCAGCGGGTAAGACCAGGTCGAATTCCTCCAGAACCACATCAGAGACTTCGAGCTCGGCAGCAATCAGCGTTGCGGTGGCCTCCTCGATAGTGGCGCCGCTCACGTCGGGAATCGCCACGCCTCCACCCACGCCACTCCACCACCATGCGGCGGCCCCGCCGCCGAGAACGAGTGCTGCGATGAGGGAGATGATGGCGACGAGTTTCGCTCGCCCGCCCTGTCGCTTCGGGGCTCGGACAGGAATCTGGGGAGCAGGGTCCGCGTCGGCGGGTGGCAACATCACGGTGGGCTCTAATTCGTCAAAAACGGCGGAGCGAGGGTCGAGCACCTCGGTTTCTTGCATGTCCAAAGCGGACATTCTCTGTGTCATGGCGACTGTGGCATTTAGGGTTTGTGTTGCCTGTGTCAGTGTCTCTGGGCCCAGAAGCTTTTCCAGTTCGACAACGTGTTCCAGAAGAGCCCGCGCGTGAGGTGGTCGGTCATCGGGGGAGCGCTCGCTGCACCAGGCAACGATCTCGTCGAACTGGGCTGGAATAGCGGCGTTCTTCGAGCTCGGCGTTGGCACGATGTCATTAGCGTGCTGGTAGGCAATCGTCACAGCTTGGTCGCCCTGGTAGGGCTGTTGGCCGGTGAGCATTTCAAACATCATGATGCCCAGCGCATAGATGTCGCTGCGCACATCGGCGATGCCCCGGGAAATCAGCTCTGGTGAAAGGTAGGCGATGGTGCCCAGCAGCGCTTGGGACGTCGCCGTGTTGTGGCTGGCAGCCCGTGCCAAACCAAAGTCCGCAATCTTGATACGACCGTCATCAGCGAGCAAAACGTTTTCGGGCTTGAGATCGCGGTGGACAATCCCCGCGGAGTGGGCGGCGTCCAAACCATACAGAACGGCTTTCACAATGTCGAGAGTTTGCGCTGGGGTCAGAGCCCCGAAGTCGTTGAGCAATTCCCGCAGAGTGATTCCAGGCAGGTACTCCATCACAATGAACGTGATGGCACCGTCTTGCCCTTGGTCGAAAACATTCACAATATTGGGGTGGGCAAGCCTTGCTGCTTGACGCGCCTCCTGGATAAAGCGACGCGTGAATTCGGCATCCTCAGCCAAGTGGGGGTGCATGATCTTGATGGCAACGGGGCGCTCAAGCCGTTGATCCATCGCTTCATAGACGGTTGCCATGCCACCCCTGGCAACCCGACGTTCGATGACGTAACGGTTGTCGACTACCCGGCCAAGCAGCGGGTCAATCGTGGGGGCGTCCATTTAGCCGATTGTAGGGCGGTAGTGCCAGAGAACCTGGTTGCCACTCCATTAGGTCAGTTCGTATAACCATGCCCAGGCGCTGGGTTCCCATTTGGCGTATGCCTTCGGGAATGCTGAGATTTGAACGCGCTGGGCAGCGTCGGTGAGAGTCATGTTTTGCCATCCCGCAATATCGAGCAGCCCACGGGTTCTTCCCCGATTGGGGTTTTGGGGACCGCCAAAGAACAACCGGGTGGCATGCGCCGGATCCATGATTTGCTCCACGGTGCCCCACCCGCTGGAGGGGCGCTGTTGGTAAAGACCCACCGAGTCCCGGTCGCCCCAGTTGATGTTCCGCAGAGACGATTCCTGCATCGCTGTTGCCAAGGCAATGACGATGCCGTAGTCGGGGATACCGAGTTCGCGTCCCACAGAGACGATGATCTGCGCGTTTGCTCTGCGTTCATCGTTCAGCGGTGTGATGGAGCCGGTTACCGGCTGCCCTACTCCGCCAGAGTTGCTTGCCTCGGGAGCGGGCGTTGGCGCACTGGCCTGCGCAACCGGCGCGGGCTTCGCTGCCGGAGTTTTCGGTGTTGCTGGCTTTGTGGGGACTTGAACGACAATCAGCGCCGGTTTTTCGGCCAGCGGGAGGTCGGCTGCGTCGAAGGGCACCTCTGCTTCGACCGCGGCCGAATCGTCTAGTGCTTCGCCGCCAGTGTTTGAGGCCGCAATGATGGTCGGCGCACTCGCGATCACCGGCATGCTCGCGGGAGTAGTGCGTGCCAGGGTGGGACGTGTTGCGCCGGGAACGCTGAGCATTTGACCCGCGTAGATGGTAGAACCCGGCTGAAGACTGTTATGCGCGGTGAGCGCTTCGGTGGAGATTCCTAAACGTCCAGCGATCGTCGTCACGGTTTCACCGGGCGAGACGACATAGCCGTTGGCCGCGAGACGAGCGGGTGAGCCAGCTCGCTTCTTGGTGGGCGAAGGGCTCAGCTTCAAGATTTGCCCCTCGTGAACCAGAGAGTTCCAACTCAGCCCGTTTAGCGTCAAGACAGCAGGTGTGGGGAGCCCGAATGCCTCAGCAATCGAGGACACGGTGTCTCCAGCCTGCACGGTGTAGGTGGCAGGGAGGTCGGGCCGAACAGCGGCAATGATCGAGTGCGCCATCGGCAGCATCGCGTAGCTGAGGCGTTGCGCGAGGCCTGGCCTCGTGTCGTCACGAGCGTTGCCTGCCTGAAGTGCCATGGTGTCCGTGTGCGCGGCGGTGGCGGCATCGGGTGCTACACCGACACCGGCTGCCAAGGTTCCGGTCATCAAAAACGGAAGGCTGCCAAACAGGGTCTTACGAAGCCCGGTTGTCGTTGGTTCCGGGGTGCCCTCAAAGCGTTGCGGCCGTGGAGTCAGCCCTTGGAACACAACGTGTTCCAAGGAGTCTTCTGGCGACTCGGCGCTAGTGGGGGAGTGTTCTGCGTAAGACATGGCTCTTATCGTTGCGTGAAAGGAGGCATTATCGCCGGAGGGCGCTCCGAACCTACGGTGTCACAGGTTTAGAGCCGAGTCAACCACTGAGACCTGTGGGGTTCCAGTTAATATGTTCGTAACATACCGAGAGAGCAGCCGCGGTCCTCTCGGTTCCGCTGGGGCCCCCGGCATGGCACTCTAGAGAGGTGGCAGATCAGACTGATGTGGTGTGGCTCACGGTTCCGGACGTGTGCGAGCGCCTCGGGCTCACGCCTGGCAAAGTGCACCGGCTTGTTGAGGATCGCGCACTGCTAGGAACCAAAATCGATGGCGTCTTCAAGATTCCAGAGGCGTTCCTGGAGGGTAGCGAGCCGCTGAAGGACCTCCGCGGCACAGTCGTTGTGCTGTTGGACGGTGGCTTCACCGATGAGAGTGCGACCCGGTGGTTCCTCGATGTCAACGAGGCACTGGCAGCGTCTCCCATCGACGCTCTGCGCTCCGGGCGCAAAAGCGAAGTCCGCAGACTCGCTCAGACCCTGGCTTTGTAGAGCCCTACGCCTGGCGCTGGGTGACTGCCTCGGCGAGCCGAGTCAGCTCGGTTGTGGCGCCGGGTGACAGGTGAGCTCCATGCAAAGCGTCCATGGCTTGGGACACATAGTCAGAGATCATCGTCTCAATCTTGTCGAGCGCCCCGGTCGCGT
>JBIIRH010000051.1:0-5699 GCA_044341675.1 Pontimonas sp. | reverse complement strand
CAGCGACAACGGCGAACTTCCACGATGAGCTCGGGTGTCGACCAATCGGAGCATCTATAGTCCCGGTACTCGGATCAGGGTGGCCCTGAACAAGAGCGTGGTAGATCTTTTCGACTTCGCGAGCCTTAAACGCGCGCTTCAAGACGCTGTAGGCAACCTCGCTCTTCGCGACCGCCATCAAGCCCGATGTGCCAACATCCAGGCGGTGCACAATCCCCTGCCGCTCCGGTGGGCCTGAGGTTGAGATGCGATAGCCGGCACCAGCCAGTGCGCCCAGGACACTGGGGCCATCCCAGCTCGGTGCTGGATGGGCGGCAAGCCCCGGTGGCTTGTCGACGACCACGACATCATCGTCGTCATAAACAATCTTCATCGCATCGACAATCACCGGCTCGATGCTCGGTGGTTTCTTGGGCTCAAAGCTGACGTCGAGGTGATCCCCGGCAGCGACCCGATCGCTCTTGACACCGGGCTTACCGCCCAGCAGAGCCCCTCCAGAGTCGATGATGTCCTGAGCGAAGGCTCGGGAGAAGCCAAAAAGCCTGGAGAGCACAACATCGAGCCGCTCTCCACCCAGGCCTTCGGGGACGTCGATGGACCGGTTTTCAGCCACAAGCCGGCCCTAGAGCACCAAACGCACGAGGTGCGCGGTAGAGCGTTAGCCCCGAGGTCACGCCTGAGGGGGCTCGGCTGGAGCCGAGGTCGACTCCAAAGAACGCAGCTGGTCGTTAATGAAGGACGTCAAACTCTGGCGGTATTCCCGCTCGAAGTTGCGCAGCTGGTCCACAGAGGCCTGAACGCCAGAGCGCTGGGTCTCGAGGTGAGCCACGTGGGCACGGTGCTCAGCTTCAGCCTCAGCCACGATGCGAGCGGCTTGGGCGTGGCCCTCGGCAATGAGCTCATCGCGCTTCTGGATACCTTCGCGCACGTGCTCCTCGTGGAGACGGCGTGCGAGCTGAAGGAGGTTGTTGGCGTTTTCGGTGTCAACGCCCTCGAGAGCGCTGGCCATAGGAGCTGCAATGCCCACGGAACCGGTGGATCCACCACTGCGCTGCAATTCAGAAATACGGGCGTCGCTGGCGGCAATTTTCTTCGCCAGCTCCTCGTTCTCCGAGGTCAGACGACGCATTTCGACGACGACCTCGTCGAGAAAGTCGTCTACCTCGTCCTGGTCATAGCCCTCGCGAAACTTCGTGGACTGAAAGCGCTTATTGACAATGTCTTCGGGAGTCAGTGCCATGGAAACATACCTCGTTACTGTCGTGGGGTCCCTGCGCGCAACCGAGGTTCTCGCGCAGGTTCATCTTCGGCGCCTTCTACCCTAGCGCCCGGCCAGAAGAATCCCGGTATCTATTACCGAAAGCCGCCAACAATAGAGAGCGCGAAAAGTGTCGCAATCATGACCACGCTCCAGCCCAAATCGATTGCCGCACCACCAAATCGAATCTGCGGCACAAAGCGTCTCACAGCGGTCAAGGGCTTGTCGGTGACGCTGTACGAGAGCTCAGCGACAACCAGAAGCGGGCCCTTGGGGGTGA
Organism: Pontimonas sp.; assembly: GCA_044341675.1. Classification (GTDB taxonomy): domain Bacteria; phylum Actinomycetota; class Actinomycetes; order Actinomycetales; family Microbacteriaceae; genus Pontimonas. The sequence goes on along the minus strand of JBIIRH010000051.1, from coordinate 4,161 downwards.
AGTTCTTAGCGAGTACGCGAACCCAGTCAAAAATGAACCTCAACCAGAGCGCAATGAAGAACACATAGAGAACAAAGTAAGCAATTGTCGCAAGCAAGGAGATCATGATGCAGCCATTATCCCTGACCCACCCGAGAGTCGGGTGAGGCTAGTCGAGCAGCGAAGCGTCGACTTCGGATTCGAACCCGTCGCCTTCGCCACTCACCAAGACGTGGGAGGGCGAGAGCAAGAAGACCTTGGGTGTCACACGCTCGATGTGACCGTGCAGGCCCTGGGACAATCCGCTGGCGAAGTCGACGAGTCGACGAGCCTCAGACTCACTCATTTGGGTGAGGTTGATGATGACGGGGACGCCCTCGCGGAAGGTCTCTGCAATGACGCGCGCGTCGTCATACTTCTTGGGGTGGACAGTCAAAATCTCGTTCACGTCACTCATCCCTTGTGATTTGCTACCGCGACGGAGCGGGGTTACCGTGGCGCGCTGAGCGGGAGCCTGGGCGACCTGCTGAGCGACGGGGCGCTGGGGGGCGTCATCGTAGGATTCCTCGGCAAGCCCGAGAAACTCAAGTGTCTTGCGTAGTGGATTCGACATGTGTGCCTCTTTTCGCGGTGAATACGATTTAAGGCTAGGCGCCGGCGGGTCTTTTTCCCGTGATTGCCGTCCCAATGCGTAGGTGTGTCGCGCCCAGTGCAATTGCGTCCTCAAAATCCCCCGACATGCCAATTGACAGGTCGCGCGCCCCGGGAGCCATCGCACGCACCCGGTCGGCATACTCGAGAACCCGCTCGAAAGCCCGAGAGGGCTCCTCATCCACAGGAGCGACGGCCATGACACCGCGGAGGTTCAGCACCGGAACCTGGAGGACTGCTTCGCACAGCGACTCCAGTTCCACAGGAAGCACCCCCCCGCGCCCCGGCACATCCGTGAGGTTGATTTCTAAGAAAACATCGACCTCTCGATCCTGGTTGGAAAGCGCCGAGACCAACGAGGGTCTATCCACGGAATGAATCACGCGCGCATACTCGGCAACCGCTCTCGCCTTGTTCGACTGGAGCTGACCAATGAAGTGCCAGGTGAGATCAAGCTCGGATAGTTCAGCCTGTTTCGCCACGGCCTCCTGGTGCCGGTTCTCCCCCACGTGCCGAATTCCCAGGGCATAGAGCTCGCGAACGAGCTCGGCTGGATGGAACTTGGTGACCACGATGGTGGTGATCTCAGAAGCATCCCGGCTGGCTGCCCGCGCGGCGGCGGCAATGCGTTCCTGAACCTCGAGAACCCGGGCTTCAAGGGTGTCGCCCATGGACTGCACTATCTCAAGAAGTCGGGCACATCGAGATCGCCATCGGCCTCGGCATCGGCTGCGAACACTGGCGCGTCTGTTGCGACTGGCTCCTGCTCCTCGGGAAGCAACCAGGACTCCTCGGGCTTGTCAGCCGAGGCCGCTGGCTCGCCCGTGTCGGTTGCGCCAGCGACGGGTGCCGGAGATTCGCTCTTGCGCTGCTGAGATTCGGCAAAACCTGCGGCGATTACGGTGACGCGCACCTCATCGCCGAGTGAATCGTCGATCACAGCACCGAAAATGATGTTCGCATCCGGGTGCACTGCTTCTTCGACGAGTTTGGCAGCGTCGTTGATTTCATAGAGGCCAAGATTTGAGCCACCCTGAATCGAGAGCAGAACACCCTGGGCGCCCTCAATGCTCGATTCCAACAGCGGCGAGGCGACAGCCAGCTCCGCAGCTTTGATCGCCCGGTCAGCGCCTCTGGCTGATCCAATGCCCATGAGCGCGGTCCCAGCGTCCTGCATGACCGACTTCACATCGGCAAAGTCAAGGTTGATAAGCCCCGGGGTAGTAATCAAGTCGGTAATTCCCTGCACGCCCGCCAAGAGCACATGGTCGGCCGTCTCAAAGGCTTCCAGCATGCTAATCGTCCGGTCGGAAATCTCGAGAAGCCGGTCGTTTGGAACAACGATGAGAGTGTCCACCTCGTCCTTGAGCGCTTGAACGCCGACCTCAGCCTGGGACATGCGGCGTTTGCCTTCAAATCCAAAAGGCTTGGTAACGATTCCCACCGTGAGGGCGCCAATCGACTTGGCGATGCGGGCAACCACGGGCGCACCGCCGGTGCCGGTTCCGCCACCCTCGCCGGCAGTGACGAAGACCATGTCGGCGCCCGCCAGAGCCTGCTCAATTTCTTCCTGGTGATCTTCTGCGGCGCGACGACCAACCTCGGGGTCAGCGCCAGCGCCCAAGCCGCGAGTCAGCTCGCGCCCAACATCCAACTTCACATCGGCATCGCTCATCAACAGTGCCTGCGCGTCAGTGTTGATGGCGATAAATTCCACGCCACGCAACCCTTTATCAATCATGCGATTGATCGCGTTGACACCGCCACCACCGACACCCACCACTTTGATGACTGCGAGGTAATTGTGTTGACCGGACACCGGTACTCCCTTTCGCTAAACCCTCAACCTCTACTTTAAGATTAGAGTTTTATTCACTTTTGCCGTCACATGAAGCTAAAGCTCAATGTCATCCAGCCGGCGGAGGCTCTGGGCGTGTCGCAGAACCCGGCAAAACAAAAGAAACCTCAGTCCTGCTGGCGAACGACCACACTGTCGGGCGTCGTGACGTCGATGACCTGTGGTCGCCCTCTGCCGGCTGCCACGAGGGCTGAGCCCAGAACACGGGCTTTCTCCCGGGAGCGCTCGGCACTCCCCCAGATGACTTCGTGAGAGCTTTCCCTCATTGTGAAGCGAACGTCATCGAGGGTTGATGCCGTGACACCCTCCACACTGCTCGATATCTCTGCCGGCAGGGCCAACAGCACCCGGGCCACCGCCTCAAAACTTGGCGAACTCGGATCTGCCTCGACCAGAATGATGGGTAAATCTTCGGGCGGATCTGGCTGGGACCACAGCTCAACAGCCGCAGCGTCCACGACTACGAAAACTCCCCCGCGTGACACCGCGCCCAGGGGCTGGCGCTCGTTGAGAATGATGACGAGCGTCCCTGGGGGCTCAATACGGGTTTCGAATGCCTGGATGAGCCGAATCGACTTCAGCGCCGTAGCGACACGGTCATTGCTAATTCGGGCCAGAGGCTCCCCATAGAGCCCAGCCAGGGCTTCCTGAATTTCCTTCTCTGCAACAGTGGTGGAGCCTTCCACCTGCACGTCGCGCAAAGCGAGTGCCGGGGAGAGCACCAGAACAACAGTGGCCAAGACGACCACAGCAACACTGGCTATGGACGCAGCCCACACCCTCCTGCGATGCCTGGTTGCTTGGGTGAAACCCTTGAACTCAGCCTTTTCGGCCTTCTGCCGCCGTTTTGTGGCCTCGCGCACGCGCGCCTGCGCTTGGCTTGCCGGCCGCTGGCCGGCAACGGAGCGGACCCTCGGCGGCTTCTTGGAGGAAAAATCGTCAGGGCGCCGCATCGTGTCCCTCATCCCAGGCACGCTTTGTTGCCAGCAACTGCGGAACGATTTGATACAAATCGCCCGTGGACATGGTCAGGATGATGTCGCCTGGCTTGGCCAGCGCAACTGCGCGATCACACGCGCGGGTCCAATCAGGCTCATAGTCGGCCGAATACCCGCTGGGGAGCTTCTGAATTATCAGGTCTGTGGTCACGCCCTCAATGGGGTCCTCCCTGGATCCGAAGATGTCCAGAAATATCGTGTGGTCGCTTCCCGCAGCAAACGCAGCCGCCAATTCTGAGGCCATGTATTGGGTCCTGGAGTAGAGGTGCGGCTGGAACATGGTGATGACGCGGCCAGTGCCCACGACCGCCCGCGCGGTTTCCAGCGCAGCCGCCACCTCGGTCGGGTGGTGAGCGTGATCATCGAAGAAGCGCACCCCGCCGAGCTCCCCGTGGAACTGGAATCGACGATCCGCTCCACTAAACCCACTGACTGCATCGGCGGCCTCTGCGAGCGACAAACCCGCATCGACTAGCACTCCGGCAACACCGACAGCGTTGAGAGCGTTGAGTCGACCGGGAACCCCCAGTACAATCTCAGCCTTCTCTCCGGCGTAGGCAATCTGCGCACGAGCCACCGGCGCAGGATCGACGCTCACGATGTGAAAATCAGCATCTGGCGAAAACCCGTAGGTCTTGACCAACGAGACATCAGAGAGTCGTTGGGCAAGCTCTC
>JBIIRH010000018.1:0-17151 GCA_044341675.1 Pontimonas sp. | reverse complement strand
ACTACGCGTGGATTCTCATCTCGGATGCCTCTCGGCTCGCAAACGCCATGGGCTACGCCCTCCTCGTTTTGCCGGCGCTCGGAACTTGGGGACTCGTCGCGGAGATGCGCTTTGCCTTCCGCTCCCAAGCTCTTATGAAGCGACTGGAGCAGGAAGGCTTACTCCCGGAGAAAGAGCTACCCCGGCTGCCCAGCGGCCGGCCAGATCGCTCAGTGGCCGACGCAGTCTTCCCCGAATTTTCCGCAGCGCTCCAAGCGAATCCCGAATCGTGGCAGGCATGGCTTCGACTGGGGCTCGCTTATGACGCGTGTGGGGATCGTCGCCGAGCCAGGTGGGCCGTGCGCAGAGCAATCGCTCTGGCCGCTTCGCCCTAGCCGATACTCCCTAGCGTCGCCCCAGCATCCGGGCAATGGCATCGGCGATGGTGACGTCATCGAAGCGGAAGCCGATGATGTCCAGGCGCTGATTGATGACGCGCTGTGAACTCAGCAGAAGCTCTTCCCCGGCCTCACCCATCAGGGCCTTGATTGCCAGCGAAGGGAGCCCTAGGAGGTGGGGGCGACGCAGTGCTCGCGCTAGCTCTTTGGTCAGATCAGTTGCTGTGGCGGGCGTTGGCCCCACCAGGTTGAAGACGGTCTGGTCGGTGTCGTGGGTGACCAGGTAACTGAGGGCTCGAACCTCGTCGTGGAGGCTAATCCAGGGCCACCACTGTGCTCCAGACCCTATGTTCCCTCCAACGCCGAGTCGGGTTTGCAGCTCTAGTGGAGCCAGTGCCCCGCCGCGACCGACGACGAGTCCGGTGCGAGCAAAACAGACGCGGGTCCTCTGACTGGAGGCGACCTGGGCTTCTGCCTCCCATGCCTCCACCACATCGGCCAAAAATCCAGGCCCCCGCGGGCTGAACTCTGTGAGCTCCTCGTCACCCCGGTCGCCATAGAATCCGACCGCGCTGCCCTGAATCAAGAGCGAGGGAGTATTCGCTGCCTGCGTGATGGCGGTTGCGAGTGTGCGGGTGGCGTTCACCCGCGAGCTCATAATGAGGTTCTTGTGGCGCTTCGTCCAGGGGATTTTTCCAATTGAGGCCCCGGAGAGATTAATGACCACATCGATGTGGTCGATGATTCCTGAGTCAATCGTGCCGGCGTCGGGATCCCACTGGTGCTCGCTGGGCCCCTCGGGAGCTCGTCTGACCAGAGTGTGGACGACGTGCCCCGCTTCGACCAGCGAACGCCTCAGCGGGATCCCGATCATTCCGCTCGCTCCCGCGAGCAGAATTCGACGTTCCCGGGCGTCGCTAGGAAGGTCAGCGACCATTACGCGAGAGATGCCTCAAGTGTGATGGGGACACCGGCCAATGCCTTGGAGATGGGACAGTTTGCCTTGGCTTCCTCGGCGAAACGCTGGAAGGTCGCCTCGTCAATCCCTGGGATTGTTGCCGAGAGCAGCAAGTGTGATCCTGTCACTCCCTCGCCGGGGACGAAGGTGACGGCCGCGGTGACCTCAAGCTTTTCTGGGGGCATTCCTGCTCCGGTGAGAGCGTGAGAGAGCGCCATCGAATAGCAGGCGGAGTGCGCAGCACCGAGGAGTTCTTCGGGGTTGGTGATACCGGTCTGGCCTTCGCTGCGGGCCGCCCAGGTCACATCAAATGATCCAGCACCCGAGGAGACGAGGGACGTGTTTCCCGACCCCTCGACCAGGCTTCCCGCCCACTGTGTCTTTGCTTCACTGGTTACTGCCATGGTGTACTCCTTGGTCGAGGTTTGTGTAAGTCATAGAACCACACTTCCCCCCGTGATGGCAGGCCCCAAGGAAAATTCTCAGCTGATTAGACCGAGGGCCTAATCAGCTTTGCCCGCACGAGCAGGGCATACATTTCGCATCCGAGGCATAGTCCAAACACGGCGTTCAAGAACGCCGCGAGGAATGCCACCGAGGCTGCGACCACCAAACCTGAGGGCACGCCCATGAGGTGAAGCACAATGCCGGTGGCAGAGACCAAAAATCCGATCAGTTGCGCAAACGTGGGGGGTTCTGGGGCCTCCATGAAATCAGGGGCGCCAAGGCGCGGACGCACCAGAGCCTTGAAGATTAGACCGTAGGGGTGACGGGCAATACCCGCGAAGGCACCCCACGCAAAGATCAGCGTGAGAAGCGCCAACAACAGGAATGCCGGCTCGGCTGCGCGCTCTGCCAGGTCCGAAGCGATCGGAGCCTGCAAGCCGAGCGCGATGGTGATCAACAACAAGACGGTCGTGATGCCAGCGCCAAAGCGCGGGCCACGAGGGTCAATCTGGGGTTTTGCTTTAGATGAGGTATTCATCGGATGCTGCCTTTCTAGCGGTGAGGGCGTTGTGTATTTCGGCTTCGACAACGGGCGGTTTCGCCGCTCCCGAAATTCGGGACACTAGGTGCCCCGTGGTGGTGACGATGAAGGTGGTCGGCGTTTGACTGACCCGCAGAGCACTGGTGAGTTCGAGGTGGTCGGTGATGTCAATCTCCCGGTGGGACACAACCCCGGGGTGTGCTGCTGCAGCTCGTTGCAGAACGCCGCGCATGGCATCGCAGTACGAGCAAAACGGCCCCGAGAACTGCAGCAGTGTGAACCGAGTGTTCTGGTCGACAAACTCCAAGGGGACATCCGGTGGTAGCGATGAGGGTTTGTGCCTCAAGACTCGCCCTTGCGCGTTTTGCCAGGCAAAGCCGAGCAGCGTTGCCACAAGAAGCAACGCGGCCAAGATGACGACAATCTGCAACGGGTCCATCAGGACACCAATGTAGGCGCTAAGGGCCACGGCGCGCTGGGAGATGACGAAGCGTTACGCCCCGGCCTAGCTAGGCTTGAGGCGAAACGTGGAAGGGTATGAGGGTGGCAGTCGAAGACATTGAATTCCGGTCCGATGTGACGGTGGAGCTCATCCGACACAGCGCGAGTGACGCAGACGTTTTGTTTGCGGCGCGCGTGAGCACGCAGGGCGAGCAGACATTGGACTCCGCTGCGTCTGGTCAAGAGGCAAGCGAGCGCGACCGCGGCCTCATCAACTACCTGATGCGCGATCGCCACGGCTCGCCTTTTGAGCACAATTCCATGACCTTCTATGTACAGGCGCCGATCTTCGTGTTCCGCGAGTTCATGCGCCACCGGATTGCCTCCTATAACGAGGAAAGCGGGCGCTACCGCGAACTGCGCCCCGTGTTCTACGTCCCCGGCCCTGATCGCAAGCTGGTTCAGGTTGGCAAGCCCGGAGCCTACGATTTTGAGCAGGGAACCCCCGAGCAGACTGCTCTTGTCGATCAGGAAGTGCGCAGCGTCTGCACCGAGGCCTATGCCAGTTACCAGCGGATGCTCGAGGCTGGAGTTGCCCGAGAGGTCGCCAGAGCCGTGCTTCCCGTGACGCTGTATTCGAGCATGTATGTGACGATGAACGCCCGCAGCCTGATGAACTTCTTGAGCCTTCGCACTAAGCGCGAGGGAACCCACTTCCCCTCCTTCCCTCAGCGTGAAATCGAAATGGTCGCCGAGAAGATGGAAGCGCTGTGGGAGCCGCTCATGCCGATGACTGCTGCGACGTTCAGCGCTAACGGTCGCGTCGCTCCGTAGCCAGGGGTGCGGGGAGGGGCCCAGGGCGCTAGCCTTGACGGGTGCTAGCTTCTAACCCTTTTGGCCAGGTACTCGTCGCCATGGTTACACCGATGACCAAAGATGGCGAAGTGGATTGGCCTGCCGTTGAGTCCCTCATGGACCACCTGATCAGCCACGGAGCCGACGGGCTTGTGGTTACTGGCACAACGGGAGAGACCAGCACCCTCACCGACGCTGAGAAAATCCAGCTCGTCAAGACCGGGAAAACGGTTGCTGCCGGCCGGGCTCGAATCATTACCGGTGGCGGGTCTAACGAAACCGCCCACGCCATCGAGCTCTACAAGGCGAGTGAAAAAGCCGGTGCGGATGGCGTCATGGTCGTCACCCCTTACTACAACAAGCCCACCCAGGCTGGCGTGCTGACCCACTTCCGCATGATTGCTGACGCCACCGATTTGCCGATGATCATGTATGACATCCCCGGCCGCTCTGGTATTCAGATCACCTACGACACGATTCTTCGGGCCGCGAAGCACCCCAACATCGTCGCGGTCAAAGACGCCAAGGGCGACTTGAGCGAAGTCTCTCGAGTGATGAACCAGACCGACCTGATGTATTTCGCCGGCGATGACGCTAACGCGTTGCCGACTCTGGCCATCGGTGGCACCGGGTTGATTGGTGTCACCGCCAACATTGCGCCTGAGCCCTATCGCATGATGATCAACGCGGTAAACTCGGGCGATCTTGCCGCTGCCACCGCCCAGCACAAATTGTTGGAGCCGCTGGTTCGCGCAACCATGACGCACGTCCCTGGAACTGTGGCGGTCAAATACATTCTTCACGGCCTTGGCCGTATTGCTTCTCCTCGCGTTCGCCTTCCACTGGTTGGCCCGGAAGAGTCCGAGGCCGCCGAGATCGAGAACGGTATCTCCCTGGTGCACGACGTGCCAGGCGTTGATTTCACTAACTTCCGACCAGACCGTAACGCCGCCGCCGGTGGCGCATTGCCGAAGGTCGCGGGGACCACCCGCTAACTTAAGGACGCTATGCCCCAGTCTTTGCTGGAACCGCCCGCTCTCGATCCCGGAACGCTTCGTATCATTCCTCTCGGGGGAATTGGCGAAATCGGTCGCAACATGACCGTCTTTGAACTCGATGGCAAGTTGCTCATCATCGACTGCGGTGTTCTCTTTCCCGAGGAGACACAGCCAGGCGTTGACCTGATTTTGCCGGACTTCGAACCGATCCGTCACCGTCTTGATGACGTCGTGGCGGTGGTTCTCACTCATGGCCACGAAGACCACATTGGTGCCGTCCCCTATCTCCTGAAGCTCCGGGACGACATTCCCCTCATTGGCTCAACCCTGACGCTCGCTCTCATTGAAGCCAAGCTCAAGGAACACCGCATCGCACCACTCACCCTTGCGGTAAGCGAGGGCGGGCGGGAGAAGCTCGGGCCTTTTGACCTCGAGTTCGTCGCGGTCAACCACTCAATTCCCGACGCCCTCGCTGTCATGATGCGCACCGCAGCGGGAACGCTTCTACACACGGGTGACTTCAAAATGGATCAGCTGCCTCTCGATGGCCGCCTGACGGACTTGCGCGCGTTTGCGCGCCTGGGTGAAGAAGGCGTTGACCTGTTCCTCGTCGACTCCACCAACGCGGATGTTCCAGGCTTCACTCCAACGGAAGCCGACATTGGCCCGGTCCTCGACCAGATTGTTCACCGCGCGCCGAGACGTGTGATTGTTGCAAGCTTTGCCTCCCACGTTCACCGGGTTCAACAGGTTATTGACTCGGCGGCCTCGAACAACCGCCGGGTCGCACTCGTTGGCCGTTCCATGGTGCGCAACATGGGTATCGCCCAGGAACTGGGTTACTTGAGCGTGCCTGAGGGCGTTTTGGTCGATGCGAAAAAAGCAGTCGATATGCCCGATGATCGCGTCCTCTATATGACCACCGGCTCACAGGGTGAGCCGATGGCAGGGCTGTCGAGGATGGCGAACCGTGAGCACCCGACGATTGAGATTGGGCCTGGCGACACAGTCATCCTCGCCTCGAGTTTGATTCCTGGCAATGAGAATGCCGTGTATCGGGTGATCAACGGTCTGATTGATTTGGGCGCCAATGTCGTCCACAAGGGCAACGCAAAAGTCCACGTCTCCGGTCACGCTGCCGCTGGCGAATTGCTCTACTGCTACAACATCGTGAAGCCCCGCGCAGTCATGCCGGTTCACGGTGAGGCCCGTCACTTGAGGGCTAACGCCACAATCGCCATCGAATCTGGCGTTACGCCGGAGAACACGTTTATCGGCGAGAACGGCACGGTCATCGACATGCGTGATGGCCAGGTCACTCGCGTGGGGCAACTAGACATTGGTTTTGTCTATGTGGATGGTTCGACCGTGGGCGAGATTACGGAAGCTGATCTCAAGGATCGTCGCATCCTGGCTGAGGAAGGCTTCATCTCCATCTTCATCGCTATTGATACTCAGACAGGAACAATCATCGTGGGGCCCGAGATTCACGCCCGCGGGTTCGCCCCCGATGATTCCGTCTTCGATGATGTCCGACCTGCCATTGTGAAGGCCCTGGAAGAGGCCTCCGCCAATGGCACGAGGGACACTCATTCGTTCCAGCAGGTTGTCAGGCGCACAGTCGGACATTGGGTCAGCACCCAACTCCGGAGACGACCAATGATCATCCCGGTGGTCATCGAGGCGTAAGCCCCGAGGTTCCGCGCTGCGGTTACTGTGCTGCGGCGCTGGGCAGTGCGCTGCGCACCATAGGAATGACAAGCGCGCCAGCGACAACGTGCATGAGGTTCAGCCACAGTGCGCTTTCGATACTAGACATCCCTCCGAAGGGCATGACGAAGCTGAGTGCCAGGGCGATCAAGCTAATCGAGAGCCACACGTTCTTTGGCGACTTGGTGCGGGCGGCAATCCAGGCGACGATAACGCCGCCGACGATTCCCTGAAAGACACTAAAGAGTGCGGGGGCAAAGAACGGGATCAGCTCCCCAGCAGGGCTGGTCAGGATGAATTCCACCTGGAAGAACTCGGTGGCGAGGAAGTAGAGAGCCTGGTTGATAACGGCTGCGATCAGTGAGGCGACAACGAGGGGGCGAAAGACGTTCTTCATGGTGACTCCTTGGTGAGTTGTGTTTGGTCGGGAAGCGTGATGGGCCCGGTTTCTAGTGCCAGATCTGCTTGGACAACAACGTCGTTGGATCTGGCGGTTTGTGCAATGACGATTCCCCCTAAGACTATCGAGGCGCCCACAACCTGCAAGAGGCTCAGTGATTCTTGGAGCCACAGCCATGCGGTGACAAAGGCAAAGGCAATCTCACTGGTCGCCACAATCCCCGCTGCGGTGGCCGAGAGGCGCTTCAGCGCACTCAACGAGAGCAGGAACGGAGCAAAAGAACCGAGGACAACGTTCCATGCGAGCAGCGCCCAGAGCGGCACCACGGCGCTATCTGGTTCCGACCCGAGCGGGGCGAGAGTGGTGAAGCTTGACGCGTCTAGTTCCCACCAGCCGGAGAACGGTAGCCAGAAGAGCGCCGCAATGGCCATCGTCCAGAAGGCCAGTGCGAGGGGTGAGATGGTCTTCAGCTGCTTCTCGCCCACCAGGAAATAGGTGGCCAGGGTAACGGCCGCGAGCAATCCCCACATCACACCAATCGGGTTGAGCGTGCTGGCCCAGATTTCCGCGACCACCACGAGGCCAGCCATCACGAAGGCAATGGCCACCCACAGGCGAAGGCGCACTTTCTCTTTGAAGATGAAAAACGCAACGAGGGCAACCAGCAAAACAGCCAGGTATTCCAGCAACAACGCAATCCCCACGGGAAGCAACTCAATGGCCAGGGCATAGGTGACCTGCAGCATCGCCACACCGACAACACCGAGCACAACCACGACCGGCCACTGCCCTGGTGGAAGGCGGAACGACTTCTTGTCGATAATGAGAAGGACAAGCCCGGAGATGAGCGCAGCACCGAGGACACGCATTTGGGTGAGCTGCATTGCTGAAAAACCGGCCTGGATAATCACCTTGCTGACGGAGCCGTTAGCCCCAAAGAGAAACGCTGCCAACAGCGCGTAAACGTAACCCATGATGTATCGAAGACCGCCGGTTTTCTGTGTGGTAGTTGAGCCCAACGACCTAAGCGTAGGGGGTGTGAGAGCGTGCCAGCAGCATTGTCTGTGGCGAAATGTCGGGCCTTTTTCAGCCCACCACGATTAGCCTGGGGGGATGAAAACTTACGTGCTCGCGGGTGGCTGTTTCTGGTGCCTCGATGCCGCCTACCGTGTCCTTCGGGGCGTGCACTCTGTTGTCTCCGGATACACCGGAGGCGAGGTGGAACACCCCTCCTATGAGCAGGTCTGCACCGGGGGCACCGGTCACGCAGAGGCCGTGGCGGTCACCTTTGACCCCGATGTCATCCCCTCGGATGTCATCCTCGATGCTTTCTTCACGATGCACGATCCACGGCAACTCAATCGCCAGGGCAATGACGTGGGAACCCAGTACCGCTCTGCCATGTTCTACTCCTCCCCAGAGGACCAAGCGTTGTTCGAGGCCGCCAGGGATCGCGCAGAGATCATGTGGGGCGGTGGTGTCGTGACGGAGATTGTTCCTCTGGGTACCTACTACGACGCCGAGGAGTATCACCAGGATTTCTTTGCCAAGAACCCCACCCAGGGATATTGCTTGGCGGTAGCGGTGCCCAAGGTCTCCAAGGTTCGCGCTAGCTTCGCCTCCTATCTGCGAAGCGCATAGCTGTCCACAGCCTTAGCTGGAACTGGCTTCCTGCCCCGATTGGGTGATGGACCCCGCGCTCGCGCGCGAAGCGAGCACAGTAGCGGCTGGCGTCACTTGATTGGTGGGTGGTGGCGCCAGAACGCCGTGAAACCCGCCTAGCCAAGGAGCACCACCATGACTGACCAACTCACCCTCACCGGCCTTGTTGCCACCACACCGCGACACATCGTCACCTCGGAGGGCCTGGCCATCACCAGCTTTCGTCTGGCCTCACAACAGCGGCGCTTTGACAAGAGCGTCGGCGGGTGGGCGGATGCTGACACCAATTGGTACACCGTGACTGCGTTTCGCAACCTCGCGCTCAACGCCTCGGTGTCGCTCAACAAGGGTGACCGCGTGGTTGCCGTGGGCCGTCTCAAAGTTCGCGACTGGTCGAACGATGATCGCTCGGGCACATCAATCGAAGTGGAAGCAGATTCTCTGGGTCATGACCTGCACTGGGGAGTCAGTGAATACCAGCGCGTGGCCAGGCCCGACACGGAAGAAAGCCCAGAGCCTGAAGGCGAAGAGGAGGAAGAGCTCCGCGCCTAAACTGGGGGTCCGCGCCCACCGTGCGCTGAGGGAGGCTCGTGTGTCGCAGGTTCGCCACTTCGCCGCCCTCGCCCTCGTCGCCAGCTTTGCGGTGACGGGCTGCCAGCCCATCGCTGATGACCCGTCACCAAGCTCCGGCAGCGATCAGACCACTGAGGAGATGCTCGACCCAGCGTTTATTCCTGAGCGGGTACCAGGCGGTTCTGCTCGGGAAAACCAACCTCACATCGATTACGTGATTTCCCTGGAAATTGAGGCCACACGCCCGGATGTTGTGGGGCTGGGCTTGGTGAAGGCGCTGGTGGAGGCCGGGTATTCACAGGAGAGCATGGAACTCACACCGGATTCGTCGTTAATCGAGCTACCCGCCGATTCCACGGCGCTTGCCGTTCGCTTTGGCGAGGAGTGCCTGATTGCCCAGTGGGGGAGCGATTGGTATGCCTCAGCCGTTGAACCTGTTCTTGCCAGTGACACGTGTCTTCTCGGCGAGACCGTATCTCTAGACTAGGAAGCTATGGCTGAGTTCATTTACACGATGGTGCGCGCCCGCAAAGCGATCGGCGACAAACTGATTCTCGACGACGTCACGATGTCGTTCTTCCCCGGCGCAAAAATCGGCATGGTGGGCCCGAACGGCGCCGGTAAGTCGACAATTCTCAAGATCATGGCGGGCCTAGATACCCCGAGTAACGGGGATGCGACCCTGAGCCCTGGATACACGGTCGGAATCCTTCTGCAGGAGCCCGAGCTCGATGCATCGAAGACCGTTCTCGAGAACGTCCGCGACGGCGTTCGTGAGATTCACGAGAAGATTGTCCGCTTCAACGAAATTTCAGCAGCTATGTCTGACCCCGACGCGGACTTTGATGCCCTCCTTGCCGAGATGGGAGCCCTCCAGGAAGCCATTGACGCGGCCGATGCCTGGGATCTGGACTCGCAACTTGAGCAGGCCATGGATGCGCTGCGATGCCCACCCTCAGATGCCTCCATCTCGCACCTCTCCGGTGGAGAGAAGCGCAGAGTTGCGCTGTGTAAATTGCTGTTGGAGAAGCCTGATCTGTTGCTTCTCGATGAGCCCACCAACCACTTGGATGCCGAGAGCGTTTTGTGGTTGGAGCAGCACCTTTCTAAGTACCCAGGCGCTGTTATTGCCATCACACACGACCGTTACTTCCTCGACCACGTTGCGCAGTGGATCGCTGAGGTCGACCGCGGTCGCCTCTACCCCTACGAGGGCAACTACTCCACCTACCTCGAGAAGAAGGCGGAGCGCCTTGAGGTCCAGGGAAAGAAAGATCAGAAGCTAGCTAAGCGCTTGGCCGATGAACTCGAGTGGGTTCGCTCCAACGCCAAGGGTCGACAGGCTAAGTCCAAAGCCCGTCTCGCTCGATACGAGGAGATGGCCACGGAAGCCGAGCGCACCAAGAAGCTTGATTTCGAAGAAATTCAGATTCCACCGGGCCCCCGTCTTGGCCAGCAAGTTCTGGAAGCGAAATCTCTGAAGAAGGGCTTTGGTGACCGTGTTCTGATCGAGAACCTGAGCTTCACCCTGCCCCGCAATGGCATTGTCGGCATTATTGGCCCGAACGGTGTGGGTAAGTCGACGTTGTTCAAGACGATTGTGGGCATGGAGCCACTCGATGGTGGCGAGATGGTGGTGGGTGAGTCAGTCAAGCTTTCCTATGTTGACCAAGACCGCTCGGGAATTGATTCGTCGAAGACCCTCTGGGAAGTGGTCTCGGATGGACTCGATGTGATTCAGGTAGGACATGTCGAGATTCCTTCTCGCGCTTATGTCTCGAGTTTTGGATTCAAGGGGCCAGACCAGCAGAAGAAGGCGGGTGTGCTCTCTGGTGGTGAGCGCAACCGCTTGAACCTCGCGCTCACTCTGAAGCAGGGGGGAAACCTGCTCCTGCTCGACGAGCCCACCAACGACCTCGACGTGGAAACGCTCTCGAGTCTTGAAAATGCTCTCCTGGAGTTCCCGGGTTGCGCTGTGGTCATCACCCACGACCGGTGGTTCCTGGACCGGGTCTCCACCCACATCCTGGCTTACGAAGGAACCGAGAAGGAGCCTGGCTACTGGCACTGGTTCGAAGGCAACTTTGAATCCTACGAGCAGAACAAGATTGAGCGTCTAGGTCCCGAAGCTGCGGCGCCCCACCGCTCCACTTACCGCAAACTCACTCGGGACTAGGAACGCGAACCATTCCTTCTTGAGCGACCGAGGCAATGAGATGTCCGTCGCGGGAGAAGATTTTGCCAAGCGCTAATCCGCGGCCACCCCGTGCTGAGGGTGATTCCTGCACATAGAGGAACCACTCGTCAGCGCGAGCGAACCGGTGCCACCACATTGCGTGGTCGAGGCTTGCGAACTTGAGGCCTGGCGTTGCCCAGCTGATTCCGTGGGCACGCATTACCGGCTCCAAAATGCTGAAATCGCTCGCGTAGGCGAGTGCCGCGCGGTGCAGGTTGGGGTCATCGGGAATCGGACCGATGGACTTAAGCCACACAGCCTGATGGGGAACGCGGTCCCCTTCCACGCTCACATAGAGCGACGAGGGGAAGTGCCTCAAATCAAATGCCCGGGTCTTTGCCCACACATCCGCAATCGGATGATTGATCGATGTCAGAACTTCCTGAGCGCTGGGCAGGCTCTCGGGGTCGGGGATTCCCTCCGGCATCTGAGCTTCGTGTTCCAAGCCTTCGTTCTCATCTTGGAAAGACGAAATCATGGAAAAAATCGGCTGGCCTTTTTGATATGCCTGAACCCGACGAGAGGAGAACGAGCGCCCATCGTGGATCCGATCCACTGAAAAGGTGATGTCATCGGCAATATCGCCCGGGCGCAGGAAGTAGCCGTGAAGCGAGTGGATGATGCGCTCTTCAGGAATGGTGTGCATCGCGGCCAGGGCCGCTTGCGCCATTACTTGGCCTCCAAAAACACGGCCGTGGGGCTGCCATTGGCTGGGACCCGTGAAGATGTCTTCCCTTGTTCGCGCCGTGCTACTCGAGAGGCTGAGTGCTTCGAGCATGCTCGCCATTGGGTCCGGCGGAATAGCGGTGGTGTCACGTGAGGGGTCCATGGGTTGTAGTTTAGAGGTCGACATGTCCCATTCTTTTTCCCTTGAGTCCGACCCGGCTCGCCTCGACGCGATTCAGTTTCTTCAGCGTGCGGCGAGAGTGAATGACGGCTCAGCCAGGTTGATAGCCGATGGTACCTATCTGCAGGTCTATGTGGGCGTGCTGTTCCCCCGGGGGCTGCTGGACCGCACACCCACGGTGTTGGGGCTTCGCGTGTTCCGGCTTGCCGAATCCATCGAGTTTGATGTTGTGGTGCCCATTGAATCTCTGGTCCACCGTTTGAGCGTCGCCGCCGAACAGGGCGAATCGGCTAACCGAGTCCCGGCCGAGGTTGCTTCGCTCCAGTGGGCAGCCATCACGCCCCCGCAGGATGGGTGGCGCCGCCGTTTAGGTGTCAGTGCTGAAGCCCTTCGCGCTGCTGCTGCGAGTGGTGTTGCCAAGGTCGCCGACACAGTGCCCGACACGATTGGTGAGTCTGTGTTGCAGAAAGTTCGTGCTGAAGTGTGGGGGAGCATGATTCCCGATCACAAGCGAATTCCCGCTGGTGCGGCATTTGCTGCCGACGCTCTGGGTTTCCTCGCCGAGAACTCGCTCCAGGTCCACACTCTTGAGAACTGGGCTCGTCTGAGCTCCAAAGCTGGTTACGTGTTGGTGAAGTTCCCCGGCGGTCAGAGCTTCGGGGACGACGACGAGGGATAATCCTCGAACGTATTGACCATGGAGAGCGCGGCGCGCTCCAAGTAGTCCCAGAGCTCGCCCTCGTCCATGGGGGAGAGCGTCAGTGAATCAACGGCCCGGCGCATGTGAGCGAGCCACCGCTCTTTGGCGTCTGGATTGACATGAAAGGCAGCGTGGCGCATCCGCAGGCGGGGATGCCCCCTGTGATCGCTGTAGTCGGTGGGCCCACCAAAGTATTGCTGCAGAAAACTCGAGAGCCTCCAGATGGCACCCTCCAGGTCGCCCTCTGGATACATCGGGCGAAGCCGTTCGTCCTCGCGGATGCCCTCGTAAAACTTGCGAACGAGCGCGTCAAAAGTTGCGGAGCCGCCGATCCGGTCAAACAATGCGGAACTGCTGGGAAGGTCGACCATGGCTTAGAGCTTGGAATCCTTGGCGTCGGTGCTCTTGGGCCGCGCCTCATCACTCACACGCTTTTGCCCGTAACGATTGGAGTCCATGTTGTCGACAACCATGCGATTCAGTGCCGGAATGTCTACTTCCCGCTTGTCCAGAGCGTCCTTCAATACGCGATAGAGCGCGCGCTGCGCATCCCACTGTTCTCCGGCTCGCACCTTCACCACGAGTCGCAGGGTAATGGCCTCGGCGGAGAGCGACTGAACGCCCCACACTTCTGGTTCCTCGATGACCTTGCGTCGCCACTGCGGAGAGTGGGCAAACGTCTTTGCTGTCTCTAACAGCAGGTGTTGGATTTCGTCGATATTGGACTGGTAGGGAACGGGAAGGTCCATGATTACTCGGGACCAGTCCTGCGTTTGGTTGCCGACTCGCAGAATCTCGCCGTTGCGGACATACCAGAGGGTTCCCGACACATCGCGAATCTCAGTGACGCGAATTCCGACTCGTTCCACGACTCCGGAGGCAACACCTAGGTCGACGACGTCTCCCACGCCCAGCTGGTCTTCGAAGACCATGAACAAGCCGTTGAGGACGTCTTTAACGATGCTCTGGGCACCAAATCCGAGTGCCGCTCCGATGATGCCAGCGCTGGCCACTAACGCGGTGACCGAGAACCCTAGCTCGCTAAGAACCAAAATGACGACGACCGAGACAATGATCCACGTTGTCGTGTTGTTGAAGACCGAACCGAGCGTCCTGGTTCGCTGCACGGCGCGCAGTGCTTCGACGGGGCTAGCGGTGAGCTCTCTGGTGTCATCGACGTTGTGAGCCTTTTTGACCCCGGTAACAACTTGATTGACAACCCGCTTGATGACAATGCGGATAACGATTCGGGCGATAAAGCCTGCGACTATTACTCCGACAATCCGGAAGAAGGTCGCGTAGGTGGCAACTGCCTCAACCAGCCACGACCAGAACTCTCCCAGATCCATGCCCCCATGCTACGCCGGTGTTGCGCGAGAATCGCGAGCTTGAACACTCAGCGCTCGCTTCACCCCGGCGAGGTTTTCTTCCACGATGCGTCGAAGAGCCGGAATGGCCGGGTGCTTTGCCAGCCATCGTTCGCTTGCCACGACGAGTGTGTCGCTCACGAGTGAGCTCGGATAGAGACCCTCGACGATGTATTCGGCGATCTTGTAGGTTCGCTCCGTCCAGATCTTCTCCAGCATGGCGAAGTACGGCTCGACCAGTTCTTCGAGATCTTGCTGGTCATTGACGAGGTCATAACCCAGGGTGAGCGAGCGCACAATCGCATTCGGGATGTCCGCATCCCCCGTGAGGCGGTCGAAGACGGCGCGCTTCGAGGCTGCCCCAGGCAGCAGAGACTGTGCACGGGCTGCCGCTTGCTGGCCATTAGAGGTGTTGTCGGTGGCCAGTGCCGCTTCGATGTCCGAGGGGGTCGCGCCCCCACACAGTGCGAGTCCGGCCAAGAGTTCCCATTCCAGGTCAGTGTCGATGGCAAGTCCTGGGAGGGTCGTGGTCCCGGCGCGCAGCGCGCGCAGAATCTCGAGGTGTTCCTGGGTGCTGGCAAGGCCGCAGAACGATTTGACCAACTGGAACTGACTGTCGCTACCAGCTTCGGCGTGCTGGGCCAACGACCACACGGCGTTCCCGGCTTCGGCGAGCGCGGTGGCGCGCCTGGACGGGGCTACATAGTTGCGTACCAGCAGGGCCAACTGGCCAAGCGCCGTGCGCACCGTGGTGCTCTCGGTTTCCAGAGCGATGTTCCCCAGCACCAGGTCGATGAAGTCCTGCGGTGGAATCTCTGCGTCCCTGGTTGCATCCCACATGCTGCCCCACACCAGCGCGCGGGCGAGAGGGTCTTCGATTGCGGAGAGGTTCTTGATTGCGAAGGCCTGGGACTGCGGGTCCAGGCGAATCTTTGTATAGGCCAAGTCGTCATCGTTGATGAGGATGAGGTCAGGCCGGACCATCCCAACGAGCTCGGAGATTGTTGTTGTTGCCCCGTCGGCATCCAGTTCGATGCGGTGGTGGCGTCTGGTAACGCCGTCTGCGTCGGCGTTATACAGGCCAATTGCTAGGCGGTGTGGTCGCAATGTCGGCCAGTCTGCTGGGGCGCTCTGGTGCAGCTCAGCCGACGTGATGATCCCCTGGTCATCAACCTCGACTGCGGGGACCATCGTGTTAACCCCTGCAGTTTCTAGCCACACAGAACTCCAGTGGCCGAGCTCGCGGCCGCTGGTGGCTTCCAGCTCGCTCAACAAATCGGCGAGAACAGCATTGCCCCACTGGTGCTTGACGAAGTAGTTGTGGACGCCGGCGAAGAACGCTTCTTCACCGACCCACGCAACCAACTGCTTGAGCACAGAGCCACCCTTGGCGTAGGTGATTCCATCGAAGTTAACTTGAACATCCTCGATGTCGCAGATGTTGGCAACAATCGGGTGGGTGGAGGGCAATTGGTCCTGCCGGTAGGCCCAGCTCTTTTCCATGGCGTGGAACGTGGTCCACGCGTGAGTCCACTCGGTTGCCTCCGCGGTGGCGATGGTGGAGGCCCACTCGGCGAAGGATTCGTTGAGCCAGAGGTCGTTCCACCAGCGCATGGTCACTAAGTCGCCAAACCACATGTGGGCGAGCTCGTGCAAGATGGTCACCACTCGACGCTCACGAACAGCGTCGGAGACCTGAGAGCGGAATACGTAGGTTTCGGTGAAGGTCACCGCTCCCGCATTCTCCATTGCCCCGGCGTTGAATTCGGGGACAAAGAGCTGGTCGTATTTCTGGAAGGGGTAGGCAACCCCGAACTTCTCCTCGAAGTAGGCGAAGCCCTTTTTGGTGATGTCGAAGATGTAGTCGGCATCGAGGAATTCAGACAGCGATGCCCTGGCATAGAGGCCCAAGGGAATCGTTGCTCCACTTGAGCTGGTCAGTTCATCGCGCACCACGGTGTACGGACCTGCAACGAGCGCTGTGATGTAGGAGGAGATTCGTGGTGTGGGGGAGAAAACCCAGGTGGCCGACGTTCCCTCAACCTCGGGGATTGGACTTGGCTGGTTGGAAACAACCTGCCAAGTGGCTGGTGCCTGAATAGTGAACTGGAATGTTGCTTTGAGGTCTGGCTGCTCAAAAACCGGGAATACTCGCCTGGAGTCGGGAACCTCGAACTGCGTATAGAGATAGACCTCGCCATCAACCGGGTCAACAAACCGGTGGAGCCCCTCGCCGCTGTTCGTGTACCTGTGCTCAGAGACAATAACGAGGGTGTTCCATTCCTCGAGATGTTCCAGCGAGATTCGCGAGTCGGCGAAGACTCTCGACGGGTCGAGGGCGTGCCCGTTCAGGCTGACCTGGTGGACTGCCTCAGCGATGATGTCGATGAAACTTGATGCGCCGGCACTCGCCTGGAAGGTGACCTCGGTAGTGGTGGTGAAAGTGGGGGAGGTGGCGACCGCTCGCAGGTCGATATCGATCAGGTAGCTCTCCACGTGGAGGAGGCTGGACCGAGTGGTCGCCTCATCGCGAGTCAGATTTTCACCGGGCACCATGAACTCCTCGACAATGCGTGGGGGCTTGCGCCCCGTGGACAGCAGAACACTCTGGCCTTCTAGCCTAGGGCGTGGCGTGGAACCGGGTGAGGCGAAGTACTACGCGCGGTTAGTATCGGCGTCGATGGTCACGGCGACCTCTTCGGGAAGCTCTTCGGCTTCTCCGCCACCCTTGGTGATTGGCTTGGTTTCTCCCGCCAGCTTGGGTGGTTGGATGTTCGTGATTTCCATGTCAACCTCGGTCGCGGCCTGACGCATGCGCTGGAGGTAGTCGTTGAGGTAACCCTGCTGGCGACGAACATCGCTGAGCTGGCTCTCGGTGTCGGAGAGCATGGTGCCCACCAATTCTTCGGTGTCCCTAGCAATGGCGCGCGAGCGCTGGACTGTCTCGGAGATCAGACGCTCAGCGTAAGAGCGGGCTTCCTTGGTGAGTTCGTCAGCGCGACGCTGTGCCGTTTCCAGAACGGTGTCTGCTTCTTGGCC
>JBIIRH010000050.1:0-5738 GCA_044341675.1 Pontimonas sp. | reverse complement strand
GCCCACCGGACATGCGCAATCCAAACTCGGCGGCCAAAGCAATCAGTGAACCGGTTTTGTCCGAGAGCACCCCCAAGTAGTGGGCGATCGGCTCAGCACCTGGCTTAGGGCCCACAGTCTCACGCATCTGGCCAAGGCAGAGTCTCTCGAAGGTGGCCGCCTGCAAGGTGATTGCCTGTGTTCCGAGCGACGCCACGAGCGTTCCCGCGCGGGCGAAGAGTAGGTCTCCGGCAAGAATCGCTACCGAGTTCCCCCACACTGTTTGCGCTGCAGAAATACCGCGGCGCTGGGCAGCCTCGTCCATCACGTCGTCGTGATAGAGGGTGGCAAGGTGAGTCAGCTCGATGACCTGGGCGGAGCGAATGACCTTGTCATTGGCGCCCTCGCCCCACTGGGACGTCAACAGAGTCAACAGAGGGCGCACGCGCTTCCCACCGGCATCGAAGAGGTAGCGGGCAACAGCATCGGCAATGTCTTCGGTGAACTTCAGTTCGCGCTCTAGGCCACTCTCCACAGCCTCGAGGCCCTGATCAAGGGCCTTCCCGAGCTTCTTTTCTTCCGCGGTGGCACTCAGAATCGAGCCACCGCTGAGAAACGACGCACCGCGGCCCATCTGAGCTGCCGCTGTGGAACTGGGGTTCACGGGAATTCCTTGGATAAAGGCGAAGCGCCTGTTAGGGCTCCTGGACCGGGATAGAGACCGAGGAGGTGGACGGTGATGCGGGTCTGGCGCGCCGTTTTCCTACAGATTCACGCACCTTGGAGTCTTCCGGAGTCCTGGCACGGTGCAGGGCAACAATGCCTCCGGTCAGATTACGGTATGCAACCCGAGTGAATCCTGCGCCCCGTAGCCACTGGGACACAACGGACTGTTCTGGCCACTCCTGGATCGACTCCATCAAGTAACGGTAGGAATCTTTGTGGGTGCTGGCCACCGAGGTAATCACCGGCATCAGATACTTCATATAGCTGTCATATCCAGCCTTAACAAGGGCTGCCGGCGGATGAGAGAACTCACAAATCACGATTCGCCCGCCTGGCTTCAACACTCGATACATTTCACCGAGTGCGACCTGGGGATTGCTGACGTTGCGAAGACCAAAACTGATGGTGACCGCATCGAAACTGGCAGAGGGAAAAGGCAGCGCTTCCGCGTCTCCCACGATGAATTCAATATCCGGATGGCGTTTGCGCCCCTCTGCCACCATTCCGGGAGAGAAATCCAGCGCCACGACCTCGGCACCAGCCCTCGCAAGGGCTTTCGAAGAGGTTCCCGTTCCGGCAGCAACATCGAGCACCCGTTCACCGGGTTGAATTTTCAGTGCTTTAACCGTGGCAATCCGCCACAGCACCGAGTTTCCACCAGAGAGCAGGGCGTTGGTGCGGTCATAGCCTTGGGCGACCTCGTCAAACATTCCAGAGACTTCCTCTGGATTCTTGTTCAGGTCGGCGGTGGTCACGTGTTCCAGCCTAGTCAAGGACGACCACCAAAATCCTGACAATCTTGGCGCCAAGTGTTCCCCCAGCACACGGGACTAATCTGGAGGCTATGTCCACCACTACCCAGCTTCCCACTCTGGTCGCAACGACCAGGGCAATGAGCCATGACGGCTCATTGACGGACTGGGTGAGCGCGGACAACCCACTCACCATGCAGCGCCGCGGTCACGGCCTCGTGGGTCTTGGCACCGCACTAACCCTGAGCTTTCGCGGGCCCGATCGCTTTAGAGATGCATCGAAGGCATGGCGGGACCTGGTGTCTTTGGCACGGGTCGATGACCCTGTCAACGAGCCAGGCAGTGGTCTGGTCTGTATGGGAACGTTCAGCTTTGCCGATGAGTCCCAGCACGAAAGCGTTCTGGTCATCCCCCGGGTAGTCATTGGTCGCCACAACGGAAAGTCGTGGCGAACAGATATTTCCCTCGATGGTGAGGCTCCCCCTCCGACAAACTCCAAGCGATCAGCGCCACCACAGCTGGAGCCACTCTCCTGGGGGCCAGGCCTGTTGGGCGAAGAAGACTACGTGCGCGCGGTCGAGACCATCATTGCCCAGGTTCAAGAAGGTGTTGCCGACAAAGTTGTGCTTGCCAGAGACCTGGTTGCCCACGCCCCAGGTGTTCAGGACTGGCGCCAAGCACTCACGCGCCTGGCAGACGCCTACCCCGACTGCATGACCTTCGCCATTGATGGTCTGGTGGGATCAACACCAGAGACCCTCGCCGTTGTTCACGACGGGAGGCTCAGTATTCGGGTTCTGGCCGGAAGCACAGCCCGCGGCGATAGTCCCGCCGCGGACCGAGCCAAAGCCGAAGCACTGGCGACTTCGTCTAAAGACAACGATGAGCACCGATTCGCGGTTAACAGCGTGGTTCAGGCCTTGGAGCCCATCACTGCCCACAGCGCCGCTGATGAACAGCCCTTCACCTTGAAACTTGCGAACGTCTGGCACTTGGCCACCGACATTGAGGCCACGCTTCCCTCAGGTGTCACAAGCCTCGAGGTCGTGGGCGCCATTCACCCGAGCGCTGCCGTGGCGGGTTCCCCCACGCCACTGGCGCTAGAGATCATTCGCCAATTGGAGCCCTTCGACCGCGGTCGCTATGCAGGCCCAGTCGGGTGGATGGACGCTAGTGGCGATGGCGAATGGTCCATTGCGCTGCGTTGCGCCCAGTGGTCACCCGAGGGAACCATCACCGCCTATGCGGGGGCCGGCATCGTCGCCGATTCAGAACCGGCCTCTGAGTTGTTGGAAACCAGGCTTAAGTTCAAACCAGTTCTTGGCGCTTTTGGCCCCCACGGGGATTAGTTACCACGGGCGATAGCGACGTCAACGATGAGCCTGGCGTCACTGGCGCTCAACGCCTCGGCTAAATCGCCGAGGTGATTAACCCTGCGATACGCCCAGCCATAGGCGCCAGCTAGGGCTTCAAGAGACACCTCGTGAGGCGTCAAGAGGACCCGGTCACGATCCTCCTGTGATGCCACCTGGCTCACTTCGAGTTCATCAAAGATGGTGCCGCCACCATCGTTGGCAACAATCAGGTGGACGCGGGAGGAGTCATCAATTCCTGGTTCCACGAGCAAAGAGCCCACATCGTGCAGGAGAGCGAGATCACCCAGGAGCACTCGAGTCACCCCGGTGGCAGACGAGGCCTTGGCAATACCCCTCGCTGTTGACACCGTCCCATCTATTCCCGAGAGCCCACGGTTGGAGAAAACAGGGATGTTTTTGCCTTGAACAATGGAATCCGCGACCCGAACCATGCGAGAAGCGCCGAAGACCAACCGGTCGTGGGGCCATGTTGCCTCCCACACGGCAAGCGCCAAGCTTTCCCTCGCAACGCTTTGTCGCAGCACCTTCATTTCCTGGGTGGCAAAAGCGCTCCGTGTGGCGGGGTCATTCGACGTCAATGCCTCGATATCCGGCGCCGCCGGCGTGATCTGAGCAAGCTGAGCCTCGTGCAGGCGCCTGCCTGCCATCACCCAGGGCTTGACCCACAGAGCGCTCTCCTCCTTGGTGGCAGCGCGAGTGACCACCACATCGTCAACAACCTGGGCCACTCGGCTGGGGTTCGCGGCCTCTAGTTCGCTTCCCTTCACCACGATCTGGGTGATGTCGGTGCGCCCCAAGAGAGAGGACACCTCCCTCGAAAGCGTGGGGCGCCCCACGGTCACCACTCTCTGAATGCCACCGGCCAGTGCTTCATCACGAAGAACCTGCCGATAGGCAGGAACGAGGTGGGGCCCAAAGCGCGCCCCACTGACCACTTCAGCAATGAGCGGTGCTCCAAGCTCGAGCGCGAGCGCCTCGGCCCGAGGGCCAGCACCATGCCCGGCAATGACCAGGGTCCCAGCCTCGGGTTCCACGCTCACAACACCGGGTGCATTCTTGTCGTCACTGGATGACCCAAGGTCTGGGACCGCGACCTCTGGCGTGACGAGCGATCCCTCGGGGATTGCGGAACTCAGTGGCTCGCGAAAAGACACACTGACATACGCCGGTCCGCCGAGATAAGCGGCGGTGGCGACCTCGGTAGCAATCCGCTTAGCATCCAATCCAACAGAGCCATCAGGTGCGGGGATTGTCCAGCTAGGAACTCGCGGGCCAAAGAGCTCGTGCTGCGCCGTGGTTTGGTTAGCACCGACACCGTGAAGCTCGTCTGGGCGGTCCGCTGCAACCACAATGAGTGGCACGCCAGCGTGAAGAGCCTCAAGGACTGCAGGGAAATAGTGAGCTGGGGCCGATCCAGACGTCGCGATACACACAGCCGGCCGCTTGCTCTCGAGTGCTAAGCCCAACGCCCGAAATGCTGCAGAGCGTTCATCGATGACCACGTGAACACTGAGTGCGCCCTCGGAGACTCGCTCCCAGGCGAGTGCTGCAAGCGCTAGGGCCTGGGATCTAGCACCTGGTGAAACGACAACGTGAGAGATGCCCTGGGCAACAAGTTGCCCCAGAAAGGCCACCGACCAGTCTGTGGCGGGCGAGGCGGTCATGAGTTCCGAGGCGGAGTGTCCTGGTCGGGTGAATCACCGGCCGGGCCCTGTGCGCCCGGACCTCCTGGGCTTTCATCATCAAGCTTGCGAAGCTCCTCTTCGAGCCTGCGGATCCGCTCATCCGATTCTTCGCGGTCAATGGAGCTCAAGAACGTCGGGTTGTCATCGGGGGCATTGCCCACAGTCCGCGCAGCTTTCGGCTTGCCGCGTGCTTTGCCTATCAGGAGCCACAAAATGGGGCCCAACACGGGAAGCGCGACGATAACAGCGATCCACAGGGGCTTCGGGAACGCGCGAACACGAGGCGCATGGGTCATGAAGAGGTCGACAAGGGCATAAATCGTAAACGCCACTACCGCGACGGCACCGATCACTATCCAACGGACCATAGCCACGATTGTACGCGCCTACACTGGGAGGATGACCCCCTGGATTCGCTACAGCATCATTCGTATCGGACTTTTTGCTGCTGCCTTCGCGCTTCTCATGGTTCTGAACATTGTGTGGTGGGCCTCAGCACTGCTCGCAACGGTGATCGCCTTTGCCCTCTCCTACATTTTCTTTGTGCGCCAGAGGGACAAGCTGGCCGAAGACTTAGCCACCCGCCTTGAGCGCTCCAAGCAGCCCGATTCCGATGCGTTGGCTGAAGATACCCCAGGCTCAGAAGGCGATAGCGGCGCCAAGTCCTAGAGCGTACGCAACGGCGTTGAGGGACATTAGCCCGAGAGCCGTGATCAGTTCTTTCGGTGTCCGCGCAGTCATCACAATCACGATGATGACGACGGTGACAATCCCCGTGACGAAGACCACCGGTGCCCAAATGAACACCAGCGACAAGATTCCAAGAATCACGTAGGGCAGAAGCAGCAGAACAGCCAAGAGAATGCGGCTTGGCCAATCGCCCAGGCGAACGGCCAAGGTCTTCTTTCCGACCTGCGCGTCCTGCTCGCGGTCTCTGATGTTGTTGACCAGCAACACAGCGCTCGCGAAGAACCCCGCAGCAGAACCGGTCAACCATGTCTCAGCGGGAATGGACCCCACCATGACCCACGCTGTTCCGATTGTCGCGACCAAACCAAAGAACACGAAAACAACAATTTCGCCAAAGCCCTGATAGCCATAAGGCGACCGGCCTCCCGTGTAGAACCAGGCGGCGACAAGGGCAAGAGCCCCAACCCCGAGGAATATCCACAGCTGGCTCACCACGACCAGTGCCAAGCCTGCCAAGATCGCGACTCCGA
>JBIIRH010000055.1:0-4776 GCA_044341675.1 Pontimonas sp. | reverse complement strand
TCATGAATTCATACATCGGGCGCTTGGAGCGAATCACTTCCCGCAGCGCCTCATCTCCCCTGGATATCCGGACATCGCAGGGGTCGAGACCCTCTGGGGGAACAGCCACGAAGGTCTGCGCTGCAAACCGAGACTCTTCGGCGAATGCACGAGACGCAGCTTTCTGACCGGCTTCGTCTGGGTCGAAGGTGAAGAT
The DNA here is from genome assembly GCA_044341675.1 of Pontimonas sp. GTDB lineage: Bacteria > Actinomycetota > Actinomycetes > Actinomycetales > Microbacteriaceae > Pontimonas. The sequence continues at coordinate 4,580 of JBIIRH010000055.1, read as the reverse complement.
TACCTCACCCTTGCTCGCTTGTGCGGGATCATCAGAATCCCCGAGCACACGGCGGACAACCGTGATGTGATCTGAGCCAAACGCCGTGCCACAGGTAGCTATTGCCGTGGTGATACCTGCCATATGGCAGGCCATGACATCGGTGTAGCCCTCAACAATGACAACCTGGCGGGCTTTCGCAATGTCTTTCTTGGCTAAATCGAGCCCGTAGAGGACCCTGGACTTGTGATACACCGGGGTTTCCGGGGTGTTCAAATACTTAGGGCCCTGATCGTCGTCGTGGAGCTTCCGTGCGCCAAAACCGATGGTGGCGCCGGAAACATCGCGAATAGGCCAGACCAGTCGACCTCGGAAGCGGTCATACGTTCCCCGGTCACCCTGCGAGACAAGCCCGGCTTCCGTGATCTCAGCGATCGTAAATCCAGCGCCGGTCAGCTTCTTAGACAAAGCATCGTAAGACTGGGGCGCATAGCCCACCCCGAACCGCTCTGCGGCCAGGGCATCGAAACCCCGCTCCCCCAGGAACACCCGGCCTTTTTCGGCTTCCGGGGTGAGCAGTTGGGCTTTAAAGAACTCTTCGGCTAGCGCGTTCGCCGCAAGCAACCGGGTCCGGTTACTAGTGTCGGCGGCCTTGCCGCCCTCTTCGTAGTGAAGGGGGTAACCGATGGTTCCCGCCAACCGCTCGACGGCTTCCTGGAAACTGATGTGATCCATCTTTTGCAAGAAGGTGTAGACATCTCCGCCTTCACCACAGCCAAAGCAGTGGTAGAAACCCGACTGGCTACGAACATGGAAGCTTGGGCTTCGCTCGTCATGGAAAGGGCACAAGCCCTTCATGGATCCGACACCAGCGGACTTGAGAGTCACATACTGGCCAATAACCTCGGCAATGTTGACGCGCTGGCGCACTTCATCGATGTCACTGCGCTTAATCAACCCCGCCACAGCACAAGTCTAGTTAGCCACCACGACCAGCCACACAGCTCACCGAATCCTGTGGAGAAGAACTAGGAGCACAGGCGCTCGTGGAGGGCGGTGGCTGACTGGTCGGTCAGCGATGCCACCTGGTCCACCACCACACGCTTTTTAGCATCCGCGGTGGCAGCGACCGCCCAATCACTGCCAAACACCGGGTCCAAAGGCTCGGGGTGCGAGTACAGGTGCTCAGCTAGAGCAATCAGCATGGTTCGTTGTTCAAGATAAATCGGTTGACGGGCCGTGTGAGACATCACATGGACAGACACGATTCCCTTCAGAACAGCGATTTCAGCAGCAGTCTCTGCCGGCACGACCAGCGTCGTGCCGGCGTCTTCAACCACAGCGCTGAGGGCAAACCGGCCAATGAGGGTGCTCGTGAGGTTCTTGAGCTTCGCCAAGTCAGCACGCTGTGGTTGGAACGAGCTCACCCAGCCGGTCACACCGGTCAGTCGATCCCACGCGGCACCCAAGGATTCGGCTTGCTCCTGCCCCACCCACGAGACCATCGTGTGCAGGACCTCATCACGATGCGTGGATTCAGCCAGCAAAGCTGGGTCAATGAACCCGTTGACAATCGCGTCCTCAAAATCGTGGACCGAGTAGGCGACATCATCAGAGAAATCCATGATTGTTGCCTCGAGGCTCAGTGAGCGCTCTGGCATACCGCTTCGAACCCAGTCGAAAACATCGCGGTCGTCTTCATAGAAACCAAACTTGTCACGACCACTGGGATCAGCCACGGGGCTTCCGGCATCCCACGGGTATTTCATGCTCGCCAACAAACTTGCCCGGGTGAGGTTGAGGCCCCTGGCAACCCCCTCGCTATCAACAGTCTTTGGCTCTAAGCGCACGAGTAATCGGAAGGTTTGAGCGTTGCCCTCAAAACCTCCAGAATCCGCTGCCCACTCGGCTAGCGCTCGCTCGCCGTTGTGGCCAAAAGGTGGATGGCCGATATCGTGAGCCAAACAGGCCGTCTCCACAACATCCGCGTCAACTCCGAGGCGACTAGCGAGCTCCCGGCCAATCTGGGCAACTTCCAAAGAGTGCGTCAAGCGATTTCTCGCAAAATCCAATCCTTGGGTCGGCGAGAGAACTTGTGTCTTTGCTGCCAGGCGTCGGAGCGCTGACGAGTGCAGGAGTCGCCCACGATCCCGTGCGAAATCACTGCGCCTGGAGGAGTGCACTTCTGGAACGAAGCGCTCGACATCCCAGGCGGAATAATCCCTAGCCACCGCTGGTATCCAACTCGGCCAAGTGCAACGAAGTCCTCTGGTCTTCACTCAACTCTTGGCTCTCCAACCAACGGTCCGGCAGGGCCGGCCGCTTGGGTGTTCCTTGACGGCCCCGGGGGCCTTCAACGCCCTCGCCTGGGTAAGGCTGACTGCGGTCGAGTTCACCCAAGAAATCGTCGATTTGTTGCAGGGATTCAACGGTGGCCAGTTTGGCTCTAATTTCGCCACCGACCGGGTAGCCCTTGAAATACCAGGCAACGTGCTTTCGAATATCCCGGCATGCGTGGTTCTCGTCGCCATCGAAAAACTCGACCAACAGCTCGGCGTGGCGCTTGAACGCGTCCGCCACGGCACCAAGCCCCGGCTGAACCTTCACTTCTTCACCCCTAAATGCTGCCTGTAGGTCGGCGAAGATCCATGGCCGTCCCAAACACCCGCGGCCAACTACCACGCCATCACAGTCGCTCTGCTTGACCATGGCAAGGGCATCCTCGGCGCTCCAGATGTCACCGTTACCGAGTACCGGAACGGACGAAATGCTGCTCTTGAGCTCGCCAATGGCATCCCAGTCGGCGTGCCCCGAATAAAACTGCGCTGCGGTTCTGGCGTGAAGGGCAATTGAGGCAACACCGGCGCCCTCGGCGGCTTTGCCTGCTTCTTTATAGGTCAGGTGATCCTCGTCGATGCCCTTGCGCATCTTCACGGTGACAGGAATGTCACCAGCAGCGCCAACAGCGCCTTCGACAATCTGGCGGAAGAGACTTTTCTTCCAGGGAAGGGCGGCGCCGCCGCCCTTCTTGGTCACCTTGGGAACGGGGCAGCCAAAGTTCAAGTCGATGTGATCACAGAGGTCCTCGTCCACGAGGAACTTGACCGCCTCGGAGACGGTTTTCGGGTCAACGCCATAGAGCTGAATGCTGCGGGGCGTTTCTGACTCGTGGTGTTTGATCAGGCGCATACTGGTGGGCGTGCGCTCCACGAGTGCCCTCGAAGTGATCATTTCGCTGACATAGAGGCCGGCCCCATATTCCCGACACAAACGACGAAACGCCGTGTTGGTGATTCCCGCCATCGGAGCCAGGACAACCGGAACCGTCAGTTCCAGTGGGCCAATGCTCAAGGGCCGCTGCGCCGTGGCGCTCGCCTGCGGCATGGCTAGGCCCCCACCAACGCTTCCGCGAGGTAACCCTGGATGCGATCGAGTGACACCCGCTCTTGGGCCATGGTGTCCCGCTCGCGAATGGTCACCGCGTTGTCTTCCAGCGAGTCAAAGTCCACTGTTAACGCGAAGGGGGTGCCGATTTCGTCGTTTCGACGATAGCGGCGCCCAATCGCGCCAGCATCATCGAATTCCACCGACCAGTACTGGCGAAGATCTTGGGCAATTTTCTGCGCCAGTGGCGAAAGGTCTTCGTGACGAGACAAAGGCAACACGGCAACCTTCACCGGGGCGAGTCTGCGATCAAGGCGCAACACTGTTCTGGTCTCGAGCTCACCCTTGGCGTTGGGGGCTTCGTCTTCGGCATACGCATCGACCAAGAACGCCATCAGCGACCGAGTGAGTCCCGCTGCTGGCTCAATGACGTAGGGCGTCCAGCGGTCACCAGCGGCCTGGTCAAAGTAAGAGAGGTCGGTGCCGGAGTGCTTGCTGTGGGTCATCAGGTCGTAATCAGTGCGGTTGGCCACACCCTCAAGCTCACCGAACTCCCCCGAGCTAAAGCCAAAGCGGTACTCGATGTCGACGGTGCGCTTGGAATAGTGGGAAAGCTTCTCCGCGGCGTGCTCGTAGAGACGCAAGTTATCGGGATTGATGCCCAAGTCCGTATACCAACGGAAACGCTCATCGATCCAGTACTGGTGCCACTGCTCGTCTTCGCCAGGCTTCACGAAGAATTCCATTTCCATCTGCTCAAACTCACGAGTCCGGAAGATGAAGTTTCCCGGCGTAATTTCGTTGCGGAAGCTCTTACCAATCTGGGCAATACCAAAAGGTGGTTTCATCCGGGCACTGGAGACCACGTTATTGAAATTCACGAAAATGCCCTGGGCGGTTTCAGGCCGCAGGTAGTGGAGTCCTGCCTCGTCATCCAGTGGACCCAGGTAGGTCTTCAGCAGGCCACTGAAAGCACGGGGTTCGGTGAACTTGCCCCGGTTGCCACAATTCGGGCAGGCAATATCAGCCAAGCCGTTTTCTGGTGCACGGCCCTTCTTCTCTTCAAACTCTTCAAGAAGGTGATCAGCCCGGAAACGCTTGTGACACTCAAGGCACTCGACCAGGGGGTCGGTGAAAACCTCGACGTGGCCAGAGGCCTCCCACACGGCTTTCGGCAAAATGACAGCCGAGTCGAGGGCGCCGACCTCGGCCCCCAA
>JBIIRH010000049.1:0-5906 GCA_044341675.1 Pontimonas sp. | reverse complement strand
GGAGGTGCGCTTCAGAGCCGCAATAGTGATGCGGTTGCCTTTTTCACCGCGTGCACTGCGACTCTCGAGATCAGCCCGATCAAGGTTCAGGAGTGCGAACTCACTACCCACGAAGACTCCGGTGCCAAGCGCCAACAGGACGCCTACACCGAAAAGAATGAGGTCAGGATTCACCGGGCACCCCCAATAAGGGTGCCCCAGGGTTTATGACTGGGTTCAGAGGGCTCAGATGAGTTCTTGTGCATTGCCCCCACAGGTTAGCAGGCAACCCTGAGCTCGGCTATGGCTGCCAGGAAGTAGCTCACACAACCGGTAGTGTTTTTATAGCAATTCGTCAGACGTGAGAGTGAGCAGGAGCGCGTGTCAGATAGCGGCACTGTAGGAACATCCACTGATGCTTCTGCCGAATTCGGAGCCAACGAATGGTTGGTTGACGAGCTCTGGGGTCTCTATCAAAAAGACCCCCAGCTTGTAGAAAAAAGCTGGTGGCCACTCTTCGAGTCCAGGGCGGCGCAATCCGGTGTCACTGTGACCCAAGCGCCAGCACCAGCCACTGCCCCTGCTCCCGCGTTCTCTGATGACGCAGCGCCGGTTACCGCACCCGTCGCCAAGACCACCTCGATTGCGCCTAAAGAACAGCCGATTCCTGCTGAAGCACCCGCGCTCACCACAACATCGATTCCGGTTGTTGATGCCTCGGAAGACTCCGAAGCCAGTGACACTGTTGCTCCCCTCAAGGGCATGGCCAAGGCACTGGCTGCCAACATGGACCAGAGCCTCCAGGTCCCCACCGCCACCAGCGTCCGGACCGTTCCTGCGAAGTTGATGATCGATAACCGCATCGTGATTAACAACCACCTGCGCAGAACCCGCGGTGGCAAGGTCTCCTTTACTCACCTCATTGCGTGGGCCATGATCAAGGCTCTCAAGCAGCTTCCCGGTCAGAACGTCTCCTACGACGAAATCGATGGCAAGCCTGTTGCGGTCCACCCCGCTCACATCAACCTCGGCATCGCGATTGATATCCCGAAACCCGATGGCACCAGAAGCCTCGTGGTTCCAGGCATCAAGAGGGCGCAGACCTTTGGTTTCGCCGAGTTCCTCGCAAGCTACGAGGATGTCGTTCGCCGAGCCCGCGAAGGGCAACTCACTGCTGATGACTATGCGGGCAACACCATCTCGCTCACGAACCCGGGCGGCATCGGCACCGAGCATTCGGTGCCGCGGCTCATGAAGGGCCAGGCCTGCATCATCGGCGCTGGCGCACTGGAATACCCGGCTGAATTCCAAGGGTCATCCAAGAAGACCCTCGCGGAACTTGGCATCGGCAAGACCATCACCTTGACCTCCACCTATGACCACCGCGTTATTCAGGGCGCTGGTTCAGGTGAATACCTCAAGAAGGTGCACGAACTCCTCATCGGTGGCGATGGGTTCTACGAAGAGATCTTTGCTTCGCTGCGCATTCCCTATATGCCGATCCACTGGGCAGAGGACATCGCAGAAGACATTGCGGATCACGTCAACAAGACCTCGAGGGTGCAAGAGCTCATCAACGCGTTCCGCGTGCGCGGCCACTTGATGGCAGACATTGACCCCCTCGAATATCGCCAGCGCTCCCACCCGGATCTCGAGATTGAAAGCCACGGGCTGACCTTCTGGGACTTGGACCGCGAGTTTGTCACAGGTGGTTTCGGTGGCAGGCGCACGATGCTGCTGCGCGAAGTACTCGGCGTGCTGCGGGACTCGTACTGCCGAACCATTGGCCTCGAATACATGCACATCCAAGACCCCGCGCAGCGCCTGTGGTTCCAGGAGCAGGTCGAGCGTCCGTATGAAAAGCCAGACCATGACGCTCAGCTTCGAATCCTGTCGAAGCTGAACCAAGCGGAAGCTTTTGAGACGTTCTTGCAGACCAAATACGTGGGCCAGAAGCGCTTCAGTCTGGAAGGCTCCGAGTCGACAGTTAGCTTGATTGACGAAATCATGCAGGCGGCGTCCGATGACGATCGCCTCGACGAAGTCGCGATCGCCATGGCCCACCGCGGGCGCCTCAACATCTTGGCCAACATTGCCGGCAAGACCTATGGCCAAATCTTCCGTGAGTTTGAAGGCACGCAGGACGTGGGAAGCATCCACGGCTCGGGCGATGTGAAGTATCACCTAGGCACCGAGGGTATGTATACGAGCCCCACCGGCAGCCAAATCCCGGTCTATCTGGCAGCGAACCCCTCACACCTCGAGGCTGTGAACGGCGTGCTGGAGGGCATCGTTCGCGCCAAGCAGGACCGCGGCGCCATTGGCAGCTTCCGAGTTCTTCCCGTCTTGATCCATGGTGATGCTGCTATGGCCGGTCAAGGTGTGGTGCTCGAAACACTCCAGATGTCTCAGCTTCGCGCCTACCGGACCGGTGGAACGGTTCACGTCATTGTGAACAACCAGGTCGGCTTCACGACCCTCCCGCACGACGCGAGGACCTCGGTGTATGCCTCGGATGTGGCGAAGACCATTCAGGCGCCGATTTTCCATGTCAACGGCGACGACCCCGAAGCAGTGCTCCGTGTCGCTGAACTTGCTTTCGCCTACCGCCAGACCTTCAAGGGCGATGTGGTCATCGACATCATCAGCTACCGTCGCCGCGGTCACAACGAGGGTGATGACCCCTCGATGACCCAACCTCTGATGTACAACCTGATTGAGGCAAAGCGCAGCGTTCGAACCCTCTACACCGAAGCTCTCATGGGGCGCGGTGACATCACGGCAGACGAGCTCGAAGCCGCACAGCGCGACTTCCACCAGCGCCTAGAAGAAGCCTTCGAAGAGACCCACGCCGCCCAAACCGGCAAGATCCCAGCAGTCACCGAGGTGGCGGCCGCCGAAGAAGCAGCAGAGCCAGCAACAACCGGCGTTGACGCTTCTGTTCTGGCCCTGATCGGTGACGCCCACGGCAACCAGCCTCCTGGTTTCACTGTCCACCCCAAACTTGTCCCACTGCTGGAGAAGCGCCGGGAAATGGCGCGCGACGGCGAAATCGACTGGGGCTTTGGTGAGCTCATTGCCCTGGGTTCTCTCCTCGTTGAGGGCACCCCGGTTCGATTGGTCGGGCAAGATGCCAGACGTGGCACCTTCGTCCAGAGGCACGCAGTCCTCCACGACCGTGTGAACGGGCAAGAGTGGTTGCCGCTCATGAACCTGGCCGAGCACCAAGCACGTCTCTATATTTACGACTCTCTGCTGAGCGAATACGCCGCACTCGCCTTTGAATACGGCTACTCGGTCGAACGCGCCGAAGCGTTGGTTCTGTGGGAGGCGCAGTTCGGTGACTTCGTCAACGGAGCACAAACCGTCATTGACGAATTCATCTCCTCTGCTGAGCAGAAGTGGGACCAGCGCTCGAGTGTGGTGCTGCTGCTCCCCCACGGTTTTGAAGGCCAAGGTCCAGACCACTCCTCGGCTCGCATCGAGCGCTTCCTCCAGCTCGCCGCCGAGGACAACATGACCATCGCCAGGCCTTCGACGCCTGCCTCCTACTTCCACCTTCTACGCAGGCAGGCATACGCCAGGCCGCGCAGGCCTCTGGTGGTCTTCACTCCGAAGGCAATGCTTCGTCTTCGCGGTGCGACCAGCAACGTCAGTGACTTCACCTCCGGCAAGTTCCAGCCGGTCCTGGACGATCCGAAGGTCACTAACCCAGCCGGGATTACGAAAGTCTTGTTGGTCGCCGGAAAGATTTACTACGACCTGCAGTCGGAGATCGAAAAGAAGGGCATCACGAACATCGCCCTTGTTCGCCTCGAGCAGTTCTACCCATTCCCCGCGGCAGAACTCCGCGCGATTGCCGCGCGCTACCAGGGCGCTCAGTTCGTCTGGGTCCAAGACGAGCCAGAGAACCAAGGGGCATGGCCGTTTGTCATGATGGAAGGCCCGCAAGCGGGCTTGCCACCCATGACTGTGGTGTCAAGACCCCGCTCAGCCTCCCCCGCAACAGGTTCCTCCAAGCGCAGCCAGGCCGAGGCCCAGCTCATTCTGGACACTGCGCTTAGCTAGTAGTCATCGAGCGGAGGGTCCTTTCCCCTGTGCTCACTTCGACAACCCGATACTCTGGACACTCGATGCAGGAGTCAGAGATTTCCCCCGCTGGGTGGCCCGCGCCTGAGCGCGCCCACCCCCTGAGGCATTCTCTGAGCTTGCCCGGGTCCAAATCGTTGACCAATCGCGAACTCGTCTTGGCGGCCCTCGCCTCTGGACCCTCCAGAATAAGGCGTCCGCTGCACTCGAGAGATAGTGCACTTATGGTTGAGGCGCTTCGGGCGCTCGGTGCGACCATCACACCGGTGGAATCCGATGGTGCCTTCGGCCCAGATTTCCTTGTTGAGCCCCTGCCCAAAACCCCGGCTGCCACGAGAGCAATGATTGACTGCGGGTTAGCTGGCACCGTGATGCGCTTTATTCCCCCGGTTGCCGCGCTGGTGCCTGGCACTATTCACCTGGATGGTGACCTGGGAGCCAGGCGCAGGCCCATGCAAACCACACTCGATGCACTGACTCAACTGGGCGTGACCGTGGAGAAAGAAGGCCCCGGCGGGCTGCCCTTCACCATGACCCCACCTGCGGTGCTCACCGGCGAGAGCGTGACCATTGATGCATCGCTCTCCAGCCAGTTTGTCTCAGGCCTTCTTTTAGCAGCACCGCGGATGCCCCGTGGCCTGACCATCACCCACACGGGAGATTCCCTGCCCTCCCTCCCCCACATCGACATGACGATTGCGAGCCTTCGGGCCCGGGGTGTTTCGGTAGAAAGCCCCAAGCCCGGGGTCTGGAGGGTCGAGCCCGGCGATATCAACCCGATTGATGTGACAATCGAGCCTGATCTCTCCAACGCGGCACCCTTCCTTGCTGCGGCCCTCATTAGTGGAGGTGAGGTGACCCTGGAGGGGTGGCCGCAGCACACCACTCAGGTGGGACGCCATGTTCCCGAGCTCCTGAAGACCTTTGGCGCCGAGGTCCACTACGGCACGACCTCCGTCACGGTGTCCGGTGGTGCCGGTTGGGTGAATGGCGCACAGCTTCCCGGTGTTGACCTTGACCTCAGTCACGCGGGTGAACTGGCGCCCACCTTCATTGCTCTGTCGGCTCTGGCTAGTGAACCCAGCACATTCCGCGGGATTGGTCACCTCCGGGGTCACGAAACGGACCGTTTGAGCGCATTGGTGTCGAATATCCAGGCACTTGGTGGCAACGCGCGCGAACTCCCGGATGGCATCGAAGTGACTCCTACCCCCCTTGATGGAGGCGCCTGGGCGGCATTTGAGGATCACCGGATGGCAACATCCGGTGCTCTGCTGGGTCTTGGTGTTCGGGGGATAGTCGTTGATGACATTGCCTGCACCTCCAAGACGTTGCCGGAGTTCGTCGAGCTCTGGAGTGCACTCGTGGAGTCACCTGCCCCATGACCTGGGAAGAGGACGAAGACCGCTACGCCGATCTCGCGCCGAGGGTGCGACCCGATCGTCGCGGGAGCAGGCCTCGTTCAAAGAATCGCCCCGCTCACGACAATGCTGTCGGCGGATTCATCATCGCGGTCGACCGAGGTCGCTACCGAGCGATCATCGATGAGGGCACCGAGGCCGAACGCCTCGTGACGTGTTCACGAGCGAGTGAGCTGCGACGCCAAGCCATCGTGACAGGCGACTATGTCGACATTGTGGGGGACACGACCGGCGAAGAGGGCTCACTCGGGCGCATTGTTCGAATCCAGCCCCGCTCCAGCGTTTTGCGACGAAGCGGCGATGACACCGACACTCTCGAGCGCGTCATTGTGGCAAACGCCGACCAGTTGCTCATGGTGGTCGCTACGGCCAATCCAGAGCCACGGCCGCGGCTGATCGACCGCTACATCATTGCCG
>JBIIRH010000048.1:0-5909 GCA_044341675.1 Pontimonas sp. | reverse complement strand
AGCTCGCTGGTGCCCGCACCACAGTGGCACGGAAGCTCTCCAGCATCAAGAACTTCCACCGTTTCTTGCTCGAAGAGGGCGTGGTCACCGACGATGCCACCCGGGAACTCCACGCCCCCAAGCTCCCTGGACGCCTTCCAAAGGCGCTGACTGTCGCTCAGGTTCAAGACTTACTGGACGCGATTGTCGGTGATGACCCCATCGCTTTGCGCGATAGGGCTCTTCTGGAGCTGCTGTATGCAACGGGCGCCCGCGTTTCGGAAGTGACGGAGATGAGCCTGGATGACCTGGTGGATGATCAGGGGAGGACCTCCGAGGTGGTCCGTGTGACGGGCAAAGGTCGCAAACAGCGGATTGTTCCGGTGGGCAGTTACGCCCGAGCTGCTCTGGATAGCTACCTGACTCGCGCCAGGCCAGCGCTGATAAAGAATGCGAAGAAGGCCACTCCGGTGGTGTTTTTGGGCGCCAGGGGCGGGCCACTGTCTCGCCAAAATGCCTGGCTGATTATTCAAGAGGCAGCCAAGCGGGCGCATCTCGAGGGACTGGTGTCCCCGCACACCCTGCGTCACTCGTTTGCCACTCACGTCTTGAGCGGGGGTGCGGATATCCGGGTTGTGCAAGAGCTGCTGGGGCACGCATCGGTCTCAACGACCCAGATTTACACGAAAGTGACCATCGACACTCTCCGCGATGTCTATCTGGGGGCGCATCCTCGTGCGAGGTAAATCGGAGCGATAGACTCATCCCATGCCTAAAGTTGCGTCCCAGATAGGCCCCACTGGCCGTCCGCTGCGTGATTTTCCCGCACCTCCAGCGCTCAAATCGCACGGGCCTGCCCGAATTATTGCCCTGTGTAACCAAAAGGGTGGTGTTGGCAAGACCACGACCACCATCAGCCTCGGTGGCGCTCTGGCGGAATATGGCCGCAACGTCTTGATGGTGGATTTCGATCCCCAGGGGGCACTGTCTGCCGGGTTTGGAGTTAACACCCACGACACTCTCACCATTTACGACCTGCTGATTGGCCGTGAAAAGGACGTTCGCAAGGCGATTGCACCAACGAAGACCAAGGGCATTCACGTAATCCCCGCGAACATTGACCTCTCGGCTGCCGAGGTTCACCTCGTGAACGAGGTTGCCCGTGAGCAAATCTTGGCCCGAGTTTTGAAGCCTGTGCTTGATGATTACGACGTGGTCTTGATCGACTGCCAACCTTCGTTGGGTTTGCTGACGGTCAATGCTCTCACCGCCGCCCACGGGGTCCTTATTCCCCTGGAAACCGAATACTTCGCGCTTCGAGGGGTTGCGCTGCTGATTGACACCATCGAGAAGGTTCGCGATCGCCTGAACCCGGCCATCCGCGTTGATGGCATTGTTGCCACGATGTATGACCCCAGGACCCTTCACTCTAAGGAGGTAATGGAGCGCGTGGTGGAAACTTTTGGCGACACCGTCCTGGATACCGCGATTGGCAGGACTGTCAAGTTCCCGGACGCTTCGGTGGCGGCTGTCCCCATCACTGAATTCGCGCCGAATCACGCGGGCGCTCAGACATACCGTCAGTTGGCTAGAGAGCTCATCGCCCGTGGCGCGATCGCCTAGAGGGAGCGTTCTCGACGAGCTGGAAGCAGAGGGCGAGCAGTCCTTCCGAGTCCGGCTCGATAACTTCGATGGCCCGTTTGATCTTCTCCTCAGCCTGATTGGCAAACGAGAGCTCGATATCACCGAGGTCGCACTCAGTGTCGTTACCGATGACTTCCTGACATACATCAAAGACCTTGAGGGCGCTGCGGAGCTTGACGCCGCCAGTGAGTTCCTCGTGGTGGCGGCAACCCTGCTGGATATGAAGATTGTGGGATTACTGCCCCAGGGTGAATTCGTTGACGCTGAAGACGTGGCGCTCCTGGAAGCCAGAGACCTGCTGTTTGCCCGTCTGCTGCAGTACCGGGCCTTCAAGGAGGTGTCTTTGTGGTTTGCCGAGCACCTCGAGCGCGAGAGCCACCGGCACCCCCGAAGTGTTGCACTCGAAGAGAAATTCGTGGCGGCGGCCCCCGAGCTCGAGTGGACCATGAGTCTGCAAGATTTCCAGATGCTCGCCCTGCTCGCGATGGCACCACGAGAAATTCCTTTGGTGAACCTCGACCACCTGCATGCGCCGCTCGTGAGTATTCGCGAGCAAGCCGCCCACGTGATTGCCATGCTGAGAGGCCACGGGCCTGTCAGCTTCAGGTCACTGATTGCCGGAGTTGCTGAGCGCGGCGTAATTGTCGCCAGGTTCTTGGCTGTCCTTGAGCTTTATCGCGAGTCTGCAATCACCTTCCAACAGTTGGAGCCGCTCGGCGAACTAACACTGCAGTGGAGCGCCAAGGATTTCAACGACGAACACCTTGCTAACTTGGGTGATGAATGGGGCGGCGAGGAGAGAAGCAATGCCTAAACAACAGAGTGACACGGCGGTAACCACTGCAGGAAATCTCGAGCGTGAGTTGGAAGCGATCCTGATGATTGCAGACCAGCCTCAGAGCGTTCTTGAGCTCTCCAGCGCGCTCGATGTCCCCGTCGCCCAGCTCAAGGCCGCGATCCAGGCCCTTGTCGCTGACTTTAACGGTGAAGCAGAAGGGCCTGAGCGCGGCTTTGAGCTGCGCGAAGTAGGCGGAGGCTGGCGGATTTATGTTCGAGAGACTTACGACGCCGTTGTGTCACGCGTTATTCATGAGCAGACACCGGCGAAACTCTCGCCGGCCGCCCTGGAAACCCTTGCGGTTATCGCCTATAAGCAGCCAGTCACCAGAGGCCAGGTTTCGTCCATTCGTGCCGTGAACGTGGATAGCGTCATTCGTACCCTGGTGAGCCGTGGACTAATTCGCGAATCGCACACCGACCCCGAGACCGGGGCAATCTTCTATGTGACCACCGACCTTCTTTTGGGGGAACTCGGAATCGAGTCACTGGAGGCGCTCCCACCGCTGTCGCCACTGCTTGACGATGGCGCTGATGGCTTTGACGATGTCGACTGACCACGACGACACCGACAAGGAACGCCTGCAAAAGGTTCTCTCCAGGGCCGGGGTCGCCTCCAGGCGCCGGGTCGAACAACTCATGCAGCAGGGTCGAATCACCGTCAACGGTGAGGTGGCCGATGAGTTGGGCATGCGCATCAACCCCACACGAGACATCGTCGCGGTCAATGGCTCCGTGGTGTCTCTCGATACCGAGCTTCGCTACATCATGTTGCATAAGCCAGCAGGCGTCGTGTCCAGCCTGTCCGACGAACAAGGACGACCCGATCTTCAGACCTACATCGCCCAAATCAGTGAGCGAGTGTTCAATGTCGGCCGGCTCGATGCCGACACCACCGGGTTGCTGCTGATGACCAACGACGGCGACGCCGCTCATCGCCTGGCTCACCCCTCGTTCGAGGTTGACAAGGTCTATGTGGCGACGGTGCAGGGCGAAGTAGTTTCGCAAGCTCTTGCAGCCCTCACCAGTGGCGTTGAGCTTGAGGATGGCATTGCTCGGGCGGATCGCGCCAAATTGGTGGGGGCGCCCCGCAATGGCAAGAGCATCGTTGAGCTAGTCCTTCATTCTGGAAAAAACAGAATCGTGCGGCGGATGTTGGCAGAAGTTGGCCACCCGGTGCTGGACCTGCACCGCAGAAGCTTTGGTCCCCTTCATCTAGGGGGCCTCAAACCTGGCCAATGGCGGGACCTCAGTAGGCTGGAGGTGTCCAGTGTGTTGACCCTGGCGCATCAGGACCCATCTTCCACCGAGGAGCACTCGCATGACCACGATGACTAACGCACCCTTCGGGCGCGTTCACATCATTGGTGCGGGCTTGCTCGGTGCCAGTATTGGTCTCGCCCTGCGCGAGCACGATGTTGTCGTGACTCTCGCCGACGCGTCGCCGTCTGCGGTAGCTCTCGCCACCGACTACGGCGCTGGTGTTGCCCTCGCACCGGGCGCGCCAGAGCCCGATTTGGTTGTTGTTGCCGTGCCCCCTGACGTGGCGATGGAGGTCACCCGAAGCGCTCTTGAGCAGTTCACTCAAGCCACAGTCATTGATGTGACCAGCGTCAAAGCAGGCATTTACGAGGGCCTCAGCGCTGCAGGTGCGGACATTGCCCGCTTTGTGGGCACTCATCCGATGGCTGGCCGCGAGCGCGGGGGAGCCGTGTCCGCACGGAGTGACCTTTTCACTGCCAGGCCCTGGGTGATCTGCGAGGGTGACGGAGATCGCCGCCAACGAGTTGACTCTTTCGTGCGAAGCCTGGGCGCGACGTCCATCACGATGTCTGCGCTCGAGCACGATCAAGCTGTCGCACTGATGTCCCACACGCCCCAATTGCTCTCTTCAGTGATGGCGGCGCGGCTGTCCGACGCGTCCCCGGCTGCCTTGTCGCTGGCAGGCGGGGGAGTCCGGGATGTCACCCGCATTGCCGCGAGTGACCCCGCTTTGTGGATTCAAATTGTCCAGGCAAACGCCGAAGCGATTACAGAGCACTTAAACGGCGTCAAAGCTGATGTTGACCGCCTTCTCGAGGCGTTGAGTGATCTTGGTGCCCCTGGATCGCGCAGCGCCATTGCGGACCTGCTCCACGCCGGCAACGCTGGGGTTTCCCAATTGCCCGGCAAGCACGGAGTTTCGACAGCGTTTGCTTCGCTGATTGTGGTGATTGACGACACCCCTGGCCAGTTGGCAAAGCTTCTCACGCAGCTCGGCGACTGGGGTATCAACCTCGAAGACCTTCGCCTTGAGCACTCCCCAGGAGCCAACGTTGGTTTTGCCGACCTGACGGTGAAGAAAGACGTGGTTGCCGAGGTCGAATCCAAGCTCCTCGAGAGTGGTTGGCGTATCGCGGGAGAAGCCAAGTAATGGGCGCGCTCGTCGTTGCAGTGGATGGGCCAGCGGGCTCCGGGAAATCGAGTGTGAGCAAAGCCGTTGCCCGTCAGCTTGGCTATAGCTATTACGACACGGGCGCTGCCTACCGGGCTCTCGCTTATGCGGTGGTGAACGCTGGTGTTGACGCCAGCGACCAGGACGCGGTGCTGGCCCTCCAGGCCAGCACGTCCTATGTGGCTTCAGAAGACCCGGACAATCAGCACTTCAGCGTGGATGGGGTGGATGTCACGGAGGCCATCAGAGGTCACGAGGTCTCCAGCAGTGTCTCGGCGGTGGCCAAGCACCCGCTCGTGCGCCAGGGACTCGTCGATCATTTCAGGACTGTGATTGCGTCCTGTGCACGACCAGGCATTGTGATGGAAGGGCGAGACATCACGACAGTCGTTGCTCCCGACGCCCCCGTGCGGGTGTTGCTAACCGCCGACGAGGCAACACGTATTGCCAGACGGCAGGCAGAGGTTGCGGGCACTGTGGCAGCCCCCAGCGTTGCCCAAGCCTTGAGCTCCAGAGACCGCAGCGACCAAACCGTGGTGGACTTCATGAACGCGGCGCCTGGAGTCACACTCTTGGATTCGACCCCCCTAACTTTTGACGAGACAGTGCGAGAACTCCTTCGCATCATTGCGAACACCAAGGAGAGCGCATGAGTACCCCGGACGATGAGTTTGACGATTCGGCCATTGAGCCTGACTTAGAGCTGGCCAAACGCCTTGCCGAGCTCGATGAAGGCGAAAGCGACCAGCGTGCTGGTGCGCTGCGCCAAGGTCTTGACGACTACGAACTAGACGACGAAGACCAAGCGCTGCTCTCGGGCTGGGAAGACAGCGATGGCGAGCTCCCTGCCATGGGAGCGCTGCCCGTGTTGGCTGTTGTGGGCCGACCAAATGTGGGCAAGTCAGCACTGGTCAACCGAATTCTTGGCCGGCGCGAGGCTGTGGTTCAGGACATTCCCGGAGTGACCAGAGATCGCGTGTCCTACAAGGCGCTCTGGAACACCACGCACTTCACC
>JBIIRH010000047.1:0-5951 GCA_044341675.1 Pontimonas sp. | reverse complement strand
GCAAACCAGTGACCGGTTCGTCCAAAGCCTGACATGACCTCATCCATGATCAGCATGATTCCGTAGCGGTTGCAGATCTCCCGCACGCCCTTCAGGTAGCCAGGTGGGGGAACCATGATTCCCGCAGTTCCCGGCACGCCCTCCAAGAGCACGGTGGCGATAGTGGTGGGCCCTTCAGCCTGGATAACCCGCTCAAGGTGGTGCAGAGCACGCTCGCACTCCTGTGCTTCGTTGTCTGACCAGAACTCGCTGCGATAGAGGAACGGGCCAAAGAAGTGAACGTGGCCGGTCGCATACTCATTGGGCTGGCGACGCCAGTCGCCCGTAGCCACGATGGCAGCGCCCGTGTTGCCGTGGTAACTGCGATAGGTCGAGAGGACCTTGGTGCGTCCGGTGTAAAGACGGGCAGCGCGAATCGCGTTCTCGTTGGCATCAGCACCACCGTTGGTGAAGAACACCTTGGAGAACCCGGGCCCGGCCCGGTCAATGATGCGCTTGGCGGCCTGAACGCGAGGTTCGGAGCTCGCCGCCGGCGCCACAGTGGCCAGCTTCTCTGCCTGATCCTTAATCGCCTGCACGACCTTGGGGTGGGAGTGCCCGATGTTGACGTTGACCAGTTGGCTGGAGAAGTCCAAGTACTCGTTGCCATCGGTGTCATACACAAACATGCCAGAGGCATGCGAGACCATCATCGGCGAAATGGCCGACTGAACAGACCACGAGTAGAAGTTATGCGCCCGGTCGAGTTCTTTGAGCTCGCTAGTCGACGAATCTGCCACGACAATCCCCCTTGTGAACCGTGACTACAACTGTGTGGGCTAAGACTACGGCAGTTCTGTCTTAGCTAAATATTCGGCCACGGCAGAGGGAACATACGGCGTCACGTCACCACCGAGGGACGCGACCTGCCGCACCAGCGAGCTGGAGACGTGGGCGTTGGCCGGGTCTGGCAGTAAGAAGATGGTGTCGATGCCGGCAAGATTGCGGTTCACAATCGCCATCGGGGTTTCATAGCTGATGTCCATCTGAGAGCGAATGCCCTTGACCAGCACCTTTGCCCCCACATCAGTGCAGTAGTCCACGAGTAATCCCACGCTCCACGAGGTGATGACAATGTTCCCGGTGATCCCGGCCTGAGCAATGGCCTGCTCGAGTAGGGTGACGCGCTGGGCAATGGGCAACAGAGCTGATTTTGAGGGGTTGTGCACCACAACAACGTGGACTTCGTCAAAGAGTCCAGCAGTGCGCTCGATCACGTCGAGGTGACCCAGCGTCACAGGGTCAAAGGACCCCGGGACAACAGCAACAGTGCTCATGCCTTAAGCGTAGTGAGCGCATGGTCTAAACGACACGCAGACAGGGAAAAAACTAGTTTTTTGCCAGGTAATCAGCCGAGGCCTCATCGAGGCGTCTGGCGATATCAAGAGACAGATCGGGGTGGCCTGCCAGCAGAGGGTCCGCCTCGACGAGTTCGGTGGCATAGCGCCTGGCCTGGTCAATAAGTTCACCATCTTTGGTGACTCTCACGAGCGTGAGACCCGAGCGTCTGCCCGACTGCCGATCACCTAAGACATCGCCTTCGCTGCGCAACTCGAGGTCGATGGTGGCGAGTTCGAAGCCATCGGTCGTGGCGGCCACCGCGTCGAGTCGTTGCCTGGCGGGAGTGTCTGGTTCGCAGTGCGTGACGAGCAAGCACACACCAGCGTGCTCGCCTCGACCCACTCGCCCGCGCAACTGGTGTAACTGGCTGACTCCGAAGCGATCAGCATCAAGGATCACCATGACCGAGGCGTTGGGAACATCGATTCCGACCTCAATCACGGTTGTCGCCACCACCACATCAATCTCCCCGGCAGAGAACGCCTGCATCACAGCGTCTTTCTCATCCGGGGCAAGTTTGCCGTGGACGGCCTCAATTCTTGCCCCGGAGAGCTCGGGCAGGCTGCGAAGCAGCGGCAATGTCTCTGCGACGCTGGCGAGCACCCGCGCCTCTTCGGTGGCCTCCACGCTGCTATCCACAGCGTCATCGTCCTCGGGGATCGAGGGCGCTATGGAGGGAACCACCACGAAGCCTTGGCGTCCCTTAGCGACTTCTTCAGCGAGTCTCTGCCACACCCTCGGATACCAGCTGGGGTTATCGCCAAGGGCGACCACGTGGGTGGAAATCGGTTGGCGACCCGAGGGCACCATCCGAATGGTGGACACATCGAGGTCGCCAAAGACTGTCATGGCAACCGTTCGGGGAATCGGCGTTGCCGTGAGAACGAGCACGTGTGGGTGCTCTCCTTTTTGTCGCAGCGCTTCTCGCTGATCGACCCCAAAGCGGTGTTGTTCATCAATGACGACGAGCCCCAGCTCGGCAAAGGTAACCCGTTCGCTCAAGAGCGCATGGGTTCCCACCACAATTTTCGACTGCCCCGATGCCGCTGCCAGCAGGGCTTTCTTTGTCTCCGCCGCGCGCAAATTGCCGGTGAGTAGAACCGGGTTCATCGACGCCGCTAGGTCAGGCCCGAGAGTTGCCACAATCGAGCGAAAGTGTTGCCAGGCCAAGACCTCGGTCGGCGCCAGAAGGGCAGTCTGTCCACCAGACTCGGACACCGTCACCATCGACGCCACTGCCACCACCGTTTTTCCAGAACCCACCTCGCCCTGAACGAGTCGGTTCATCGGGTGAGGTTTGGCCATGTCCTGGTGAATTTCCTCCAAGACATGCTGCTGATCGCTCGTCAGAGAGAACGGCAAACTGCCAAGAAAACGCTCCGTGCCAGGGCCAGCGGTGCGAGCAACCGACGTCTGAGAGGCCGCCTGGATCCGCCGCTGCACCAGGGCGCACTGCAGCACGAAGGCCTCATGGAACCGCAGGGTATCTCTGGCATGGCGCCAGTCTTGTTCTTCGCTGGGGCGATGGATTTTCTCCAGAGCATCCTTCGAGGGCATCAAGTTCTCGGCAGCGGCGATATCGGCGGGAATCGGGTCTGGCACCACCTCCAACACATCCAAGACCACCCCCAGAGCTCTGGCGATCTGCCAACTGGCAACCTTGGCGGTTGCCGGATAGAGCGGAATCGGACGCTTCGCCCATTCTTCGCCCTCGTTGCTCGTGAGTTCGCGCGCCTCAAAGAGTTCATAGTCGGGGTGAGCGAGCTGTCGCTCACCCCGGTAGAGACCTACCTTGCCAGCGAAAATTCCCTGGGCACCCGGCACCAAATCTTTTGATCGCCACGCCTGGTTAAAGAACGTGAGGGTCACAAGACCGGTGCCATCAGAGATGATGACTTCGAGGACGCTGCCTTTGCGAGCACGCATGCCCCTCGTGGAGATGGAAACCACCTCAGCAACGAGGGTGGCCATCTCGCCCACGGGAACACCGGCAATCGATGTCAGCTCACCCCTGGTGGCATAACGCCTGGGGTAGTGCGCAACTAATTGCCCTACCAGCGTGTAGCCAAAGGCGCTCTGGAGGGCTTTCGCACTGCGATCGCCCAGCACACTGCCAAGCTTCGTATCCAGGCCAACACTCACCCCTTCACGGTAGCGCCCAGTGGCCACGCACCTGGCTAAGCCCGCTAGCGTTGTGGGATGACCAGGATCATCGGTGGCCACGCGGGCTCACTGAGTCTGCGCACACCAGGCCCTAAGACCAGGCCCACCTCAGACCGGGTCCGTGAGGCGTGGTTTTCCAAACTGGACGCCAGTGACGCACTCGAGGGAGCTCGGGTTCTTGACCTCTATGCGGGTTCCGGGGCATTGGGGCTAGAGGCCGCCTCCCGCGGTGCAGCGCTCGTGACCATGGTCGAGGACTACCCCGGAGCAATCAGCGCCATCTCGGCCAACATCGCCGCCATCGGCGCTGTCCTCCCTCACGCGCCAGCACTCAGTGCCGCAAAAGCCCAGGTGTCGACGTTTCTTCGCGGCACCCCGACACTCAGCTATGACCTCGTGTTCATTGACCCGCCCTATGAGCTAGCAACTGGGCTAGTCGATCAGGTACTGATCGACCTTCTCCCCTGGCTCGCGCCTGGAGCGTGGATCATGGTCGAGCGCTCTACGCGTTCAGAAGCACCCCAGTGGCCAGAGGGTCTCAGACCACTGGATACCAAGAAATACGGTGAGACGGCTCTCTATTTCGCAGAAGCCCCATAAAACGGGTCCCAGCCACCGGGCTGAGCGCCTAGGTCCACGCCTTCCAGAACAACGCCAGGGGCTGCGCTCGCCTCGCGAATGGAACCAATCACCACAAAGCCCTCTGGCACGGTGGCGGTAGCGGGAAAAGCAGCGAGCAGACCGTGGTCTTCGCCCCCCATCAGGCTGGCCTCGTCCCACGGGTAATCGGGAGCGAGCTCAATGACCACACCGCTGGATTTTGCCATTCTGGTGGCATCCATCCACAGCCCGTCAGAGATGTCCATCATCGCGGTGGCACCGGCGTCGTTGGCCACCACACCGAGGTGAATCGGTGGCCGGGGTGCCAAGTGATGAGCAACGGCGGCATCCGAGGCCTTGAGTGCTGCAATAGCTTCTGGATTTCCGCCAGCTCCCTGAAGGGCGATCAACCCCCGGTGCGAGAGGCCCAGTTCACCAGCAACAGCCAACACGTCGCCTGGTTTAGCGCCAGAGCGCGTCACCGGAGCGCGTCCACCCAGGTCACCCAGAACCGTCACCGAGAGTGTGACCACCGGAGCTCTCGAGAGATCTCCACCACTGACGCCTGAGAGAGGAGCAAGCGCAGCAATCGCGTCACTCACGCCGCGTGCAATTCCCAAGAGCACGCCAATGCGCGTGGATTCCGGCGCTGCCACAGAGATCTGAAACGCCGCGGGGGTTGCCCCCATCGCCGCAATGTCAGCGGCATTGCTGGCAATGGCTTTCCACCCCACCTGTTCTGGGCTTGACCAATCCCAGCGAAAATCAGGGCCCTCAATCATCATGTCTGTGCTGATGACCACTCTGGAGTCCGGAACACTCAAGATCGCAGAGTCATCGCCCGGGCCAAGGATGACCGAGGGGGCAGTGGGCAACAGCGGAATAATCTGCGCGAGGGCTTCGCTCTCGCCAAGCTCACCCAGCTGCGATTCCTCACTCATGCCACCACGCTAGCCTGAGAGACGTGGACTTGACGACCAAGATTGCCCTCGGCCTGACCGGTCTTGTGGTGCTCTCCGGCTGCGCTCCCACGGTTAACCTGGAGGCAGCCGAGCAGGCCAACACCGCCGAATGTGCCAACATGACCGTTCGGCTTCCGGACACGATTGCCGGGGAAGCCAGACGCTCTGTCAACGCTCAGGCAACCGCTGCCTGGGGTGATCCAGTGAGCATCATTGTGCGCTGCGGGGTTCCTATGCCAGAACCCACTCCCCTGCCGTGCTTTGAAGTGGCAGGAATCGACTGGCTTCGCGATGATCGCGATGCACCGCGCTTCATCTTCACCACGTATGGCCTAAACCCCGCGACCGAAGTCATTGTCGACTCGGAGAGAGCCTCTGGAACCGAGGCACTACTCGAACTCGCCCGCGCGGTCGGCAGCCAATCAGAGCCGGTGCAGCGCTGCATCGACCCGAGCGATGTCGTGAAGTAACGACCTGCTGAATTAACCCCTCGGCCCATCCAAGCCCACAAGCTTTCCGGCAATGCCACCGGCTGCTCGGAGTGCGACGCCCTGGCCAAAACCACTGTGGGGGAAGACCACAGGGTGGTCTTTGGCTTCCATGAGCGCATCGCGCAGGACGGTGAGAGCGGGATGCTTGGGCGCCCACAAATACAGAGAAAGAGCTCCAGGGATGGAGTTGACCTCGTTAACAAACAGGTCACCCTTGGCTTCATCCCACAGCAGGTCAACGCGAACGATGCCCTGGAGACGAGTGACCTCAGCAACAGCCCTGGCCAACTCGGCAGCCTTGTCGTGGATGGCCTGTGGCGCCTTGGCGGGAAACTCGCGAGGAGCGTGCGTGAGG
>JBIIRH010000046.1:0-5957 GCA_044341675.1 Pontimonas sp. | reverse complement strand
TCCTAAAGCCCCGCTCGGAGATAACCTAGGCACCATAGGAAGCACCTAGTGAACAAGGAGGTTCGCCCATATGTCTCACCAACAGCGAGTAGTAGTGGCCGTTGCGACCGCCAAAGCCGGTCACGAAGCAGAGCTTAAGAGCCGCCTTGAGGGCGTTGCCACGGCGTCCTGGGATGAAGCGGGCGTAGTCACCTATGCGGTGCACGACGTTATCGATCAGCCAGGACAATTCATGATGGTCGAGGTCTATGCATCCGACCAGGCTTTTGACGACCACTTGGCCACCGATCACGTGAAAGCGCTGATTGCCGACCTGTCCGAGATGGTCGAGGGTGAGCTCATTGTGTATCAGGGTAAAGCCAGCGCCTTCTCTGCAGGAGCAAAGGGAGCGCTGTAATTGTGCCTGTTGAATCCACGGGGAACCTGATTGGCATGCCCCTGCCGGAGCGTTCGTTGCCTGATGCCGATGGCGTCATGGTGGCACTGCGCGAAGCAGGAGCGAAGGCCACTCTCGTGGCCTTCGTGTGTAATCACTGTCCCTACGTAAAGCACGTGGAGAAGGCGTTTGGTCAGATGGTTGCTCGTCACGAGACCGCAGGCCTTCGCACGGTTGTGGTGGTCAGCAGTGACATTGACGCCTACCCCGATGATGATGTTCCCGGCATCCGCGCTCAGATTGAGCGTGCTCGATGGGACTTCCCCTACCTGATTGATCGCGACCAGTCCTTGGCACGAGAGCTTGGTGCGGTCTGCACCCCCGATCTCTTCCTCTTCGATGCTGGTTTCGAACTGGTGTACCGGGGGGCCTTTGATGCGTCATCGCCCAAGAATGGCAACCCCGTCACCGGCGATCTTCTCGAAGGCGCAATCACCAGCGCCCTCGCGGGCGCTTCGGTTCCGCTGCCTCACCGGCCAGCGATGGGCTGTGGGATTAAGTGGCTGCCAGGGAATGAGCCAGAGGCGCACTAGTCATGGATGTTCAACTTGAGCGGCGCAAGCTCCTAGCGAAGGAGCGCAAGCAGAAGATTCTTGAGTGGGTCGCTGCTGAGGAGGCCATTGACTTTGGCAGCTTGGCAAAGTTCTTGAGCGTTTCCGTTATGACGGTTCGTCGCGATGTGCAGAACCTGGTGGACCAGGGGTATATGACCCTCACCCGGGGTGGCGCGTCGGCGCAACTCTCCCGCTCGCTCGACATTCTGGTGAACCCGAGGGCCTCGGATTCGAGTGTGGCAAAAGCCCGTATCGGTGAATTTGCTGCCCGCAATATGACACCGGGTGACGTGATCTTTGTGGGCACCGGGTCAACCACAGCCCAGTTCATTCAGTTCTTGAACCCCGACCAGAACTTGACCGTGATTACCCCGTCTTTGCCGCACGCATCTTTCTTGGCATCCAGGGGGGTTCGCGTGATCAGCACTGGGGGATTGGTAGCCACAGAAGACCTAGCCCAGAGCGGGTCGATTGCTGCCTGGAGTATCTCGCGGTATAACGCCAATCTCGCAGTGATTGGCGCCCAAGGTATTTCCCACAAGACGGGCCTCAGCGAAGCGGACGTCGAAATCGCTGAGCTCAACAGGCTGATGGCAGAAAACGCCGATAAGACCTGGGTGCTCGCCGACCTGTCCAAGGCAGGCGCCAAGAGCCCCTTCCACGCAATCTCCCTTGAAGAAGTCGACACCATCGTGACGACTCACGATGGTGTGGATCTCTTTGAGTTTGAAGTGGCCGGGCTGTGTCGTGTGATGAGCGCCCCGCTGTCGCCCTTTAGCTTCTCTAACAACCTCTAAGTCACAGTTTCTAACACCTTTTGTGTTAGATTGTGTGTTAACTCACCAGGGCGTGTGTGCCCTTCGCGACTGACATCACTCGGTGTGGTGCCCGTCATAGAGCCGTTCTTATTGGTTACCGCCGTGTGGCAGAGAAAAAAGGAGTCCAAGATGACAAAGATCGCGTATTTGGGTATGGGAACCATGGGCAGCGGTATGGCCGCAAACCTCAAGAAGGCCGGCCACGATGTGACCGCCTGGAACCGCTCCGCAAAGACCACCCCTGTCCTTGAGGCCGCAGGCCTCAGCGTCACTACCGACCTTGCTGCAGCCCTCGCCGGTGCTGAGGTCGTTATGTATTGCCTCGCTGATGACAAGGGTGTTGATGACCTCGTCTTTGGCGCACACAAACTTCTTGACCATGTTCCCTCTGGCGCCATCGTGGTGGACCTCTCCACCATTGACCCCGCCACTAGCGACCGTGAACGTGCTGCCTTTGAAGCGAAGGGACACGAGTTCTTGGACGCCCCCGTATTTGGCACCAAGGGCGAGGCTGAAAACGCTGGTCTCTGGATTGTTGTCGGTGGACCCAAGGCCGTCTTTGACAAGGTTCTTCCCCTCTTTGGCGCCATCAGCGAGACCGTCCACTACATGGGCGAGGGCGGCAAGGGCACGGCCATGAAGCTGGTCGGTAACCTTCTCGTTGCCTCGCAGCTCCAGGCACTGGGTGAAGCACTCACCCTGGCTAAGAAGGCCGGTCTTGCACTGGCTGACGTTCAGGGCGTGCTCGATGTTGCTGACTTCCGCACCCCCATCTACTACGGCGTTGGCCGCGGTGCACAGGCTGGCGACTACACCGTCAACTTTGCACTCAATTTGATGCTCAAAGACGCCAAGCTGATTCAGGCTTTTGCTGATCGCCTGGGTTCTCCAGTTCCCACCGCAGCCACCGCGCAGAAATACATCCAAGAAGCCATCAACGATGGCCATGGCGAACTCAACGCATCCGCGTTGATTCTTGCCATTGCCAAAGAAGCCGGGGTCGACCTTGCTCAGTAAGAACGCTGACAAGATGTTCGACGCCTCCTCCGGGCGCTGCATCAACATAGCGATGGACCTCGGCATCTTTGGTGGGAGGTCGTTCTCGAATGGTATTGAGAACCTGCCAGAGGCCTTCAAGGTCATCGCAGGTGCCAGGCCCGATGTAATTCAGGTGAACCCTGGCGGCTTTCGCACGTTGAAAGACGCCGGGCTCGCCGACTCAGTCACGGTCGCCCTTCGCCTTGATGTGACGAACGTCTATGAAGCCCGTCGGGTGAGCAAAGCCTGGGACACCGCCCACGCCAACACCCTTGAGGACGCCAACCACCCGAGCGTTGGCGCTGTGGTGTTGAACCTGCTGGAGCTTGATGCCAATGCGGAACTGCAAGAGCAGTGCATCCAGAACATCCAAGAGATCGGTGCGCTGGCTCGCCAGCGCGGTATTTCCTTGATGGTGGAGCCACTGGTGATGAAGACCAACCCCGAGGGTGGTTCGTCGTCTGTCTCAGACGCGGAAGCGATCGCCACCCTGGTTCGCCAGGCTGTTGAGCTTGGTGCTGACATCATCAAGATTGACCCTGTGGATCCGATGCAGCGCTTTGGTGAAGTTGTCGAGATTGCCACACCTATCCCAGTGCTGGTTCGTGGTGGTGGCAAGGTCACCACTCGTGAACTGCTCGAGCGCACCAAGGTCGCCATGGAGGTGGGAGCTCGTGGTGTTGTCTATGGACGCAACGTCGTGCAGCACCCAGACCCTGCGTCGTTGATTGCAGCACTCGCTGCCATCGTCCACAGCAACGCTTCGGTGGATGAGGCTCTGTCGCTCGTGAAGGAACCTGCGTGAACACCATGAAAGCCGCCGTCCTTACCGAGGTCGGCAAGGTCGAGGTTCAGGACATCCCGGTTCCCACCCTGGGCTCCAAAGAGGTCTTGGTCAAGATTGGTGCGGCGTCCATTTGTTCTTGGGAGCAGCGCACGTTTATTGGTAAGCAGAAGCCTGGCTTCCCCTTCCTTGGTGGTCACGAAAACGCTGGTGAAGTTGTTGCCGTGGCACCTGATGTCACCATGGTCGCCGTGGGCGACCGGGTGACGCTGGGCCCCACGAAGTGCGGCAAGTGTCGTCCCTGTCTTCGCGGTGAAGACAAGGCCTGTGTTGAGCACTTCAAGTACTTCTCCCTCAAGGGTGGCGACTTGGGACCCGGTGGGTTCTTGGAATACAAAGTCCACCGCGAGGATGGCTGCTTCAATGTGGGCGATGCGCCCTATGAACTTGCGTGCCTAGCTGAGCCACTGTCGTGTGCTGTTCACGGTGTGCGTTTGATGGGGATGAAGAAGGGCGACACCGCCGTGGTGTTTGGCGCTGGCCCCATGGGTCTGTTGAACGCCCTGGTGCTGGTGAACGCCGGTGTTGACACCGCAATTGTCGACATGGATGAAGAACGTTTGGCACTGGCTCGGAAGTATGGGGTCCCCCGCACGATTCTGAGCTCCGGAGACGCCGTTGACGCCATCCTGAGCGAGTTTCCTGGCGGTGTTGATGGAGTTGTCACCGCGATTGGTTCCAAGGCGGTGAACGAGCAGGGACTTAAGGTGCTTCAGCCTCGTGGAACGCTCTGCTTGTTTGCCTCAGCGCACCCTGTGGAGCCCTTCGAGATTGACCCCAACTGGGTTCACAACACCGAAGTGCGCATCATCGGCGCTGTAAGCGCCGATCTTGAAGACCACAAGAGGGCAACCGACATGATCGCAGCAGGAGAAATCGACCTGACTCCGATTATGGAAAAGACGTTCCCTCTGGCAGAAGCCCAAGCAGCGTTTGAATACCTGTCGGCCAAGCCTTCGTACCGGGTGGCGTTGATTCCCTAGCTGCTAGTAACCCAGGTCGTGGAGCTTGTGCATCTGCTCCTTGGTTGCTTGGTAAAGGTCCGTGTAGATCTCGTGCAGTGGCGCGTACGTGGGTGCGACGTCGGGATTGGGTGTGACAACGGTCCCAGCACCCTGCCATTCGCGGATTGCTTCTGGTCCACTGACGAGACCCGCAGCGATGCCTGCCAGGAGTGCGTCGCCATAGGATGCTCCAACGGTCAGGGGAGCAACCTTCTGTGGCACACCACTGATGTCACTCACACTCTGTAACCAGACGGGGTTCTTCGTTCCACCACCCACGGCTTGAATCGTGTGGGGCGGTGCGCCAATGTCGGTGAAGAGATCCACGTGCTGCTTGATGCCGTGTCCCATGCCCTCAAGGGTGGCCCTAAAGAGGTCACCTCGTGTGTGGGTGAGGCTCAGGCCAAAGATGACACCCTTAGCCCTGGGGTCATTGACCGGTGTTCTCTCACCCGAGAAGTAGGGCAAAACAATCACACCGCCGGACCCGACGGCTGCTTCTGCAGCCTCGCGGGTCAGAATCGAATAGGCGGGCTCGCCGCCTTCAGCCTCGGCGGCAACCAAGTCGGCCGCAAAGCTGTCACGGAACCAACGAGTCAGTGCACCAGAGGTTGCCATACCAGCGAGGAGGCACCAGGTTCCGGGGAACAGATAGGGCGCAGCCCACAGTCTCTTGTCCCTCGCCTGGTCGTTATCGGTGACCTGGATGATAAAGATGGTCGAGCCATACATCAGCATCATTTCACCGGGCTCAGTCACCCCGACGCTGAGCGCTTCAGCGCCAGCGTCGATAGTGCCGACAGACACGGGGGTTCCAACGTTCAAGCCTGTTTCCTTAGCAGCCCACTCGGTGACGCCACCGGCCAGTTCGTGGCTCCAGGCAAGCTCAGGAAGGCGTGAGGACTCAACGACACCATCCAGGAGCTCTTCGTTCCACTGCTGCTTCCAGGGGTCGTAGGTGGGGTGGTGTGAGCCCGCAGAGAAGTGGTCGACAACAACGCGGCCGGTGAGGCGGGCCACAATGAAGGTGGTGGCGTCCACAAACCAGCGAGCGGCCTTATAGATCTCTGGCTCGTTCTTCTTGATCCACATGATCTTCGGGCCAGTGGCCTGCGAGGACAAAGCGTTGCCACAGGCGTTGAAGATGTAGTCCTCGCCAAAGCGTTCGTTCATTTCGGCAATTTCGTCCACCGCGCGGGTGTCAACGCCGTAGAGGATGCCATTACGGAGCGGCGTGAAGTTTTCGTCCATGGGGAGCACATC
>JBIIRH010000045.1:0-6006 GCA_044341675.1 Pontimonas sp. | reverse complement strand
CTATTTCGGTAGTGCCGAGGAACGTCCGGGCTCCACAGAGCAGGACGGTGGGTAACACCCACCCGGAGTAATCCGCGAGACAGTGCCACAGAAAGTAGACCGCCCGAGCAATCGGGTAAGGGTGAAAAGGTGGTGTAAGAGACCACCAGAGATTCGGGTGACCGAATCTGCTCGGTAAACCTCGTCCGGAGCAAGGCCAAACAGACACCACTGAAGTTGCTCGCTTGGGTGTCGGGTAGGCCGCTAGAGAGTGCTGGTAACAGCCCTCCGAGAAAGATGGTCGCCACCGAAGTTCGCTTCGGGACAGAACCCGGCGTATCGGCCGGCCCCTTCCCTCACCTTTACAGGCTGCGAAGTACGGTAACTACTTTTCCGAGCACGGTCGCGTGGTCACCCAAAATGGGTTCATAGGCGCTGTTTTGAGGCAGTAGCCATGTGTGGCCATCGCGTTGCTTGAACACCTTGACAGTGGCTTCTTCGTCCAGCATGGCAGCCACAATGTCGCCATTTTCGGCTGTGGCCTGCTGGCGCACAACGACCCAGTCACCATCACAGATGGCGGCATCAATCATCGAGTCACCGACGACTTTCAACATAAAGAGCTCGCCATTGCCGACCAGCGTGCGCGGCAGCGCCAAAACATCTTCGACGTGCTGTTCCGCGGTGATCGGAATACCGGCGGCGATGCGACCGACAAGCGGGACGTTTACGACGTTGTCGCTGCGTGGAACCAAAGACAGTACGGGTTGGTCAGGCTCTGGGGTGATGCGCTTGAGGATCTCCAGCGTCCGCGCTGTGTTGGCGTGGCGTCTGATGAATCCGGCCCGCTCGAGCTGACTCAGCTGGTGCGACACGCTCGAGGTGGAGGAGAGGCCGGTGTTGTCACAGATCTCTCGCATGCTCGGCGGCACGCCGCGCGAGTCCAGCGAGTGCTCAATAAAGGCTTGAATTTTTTGTTGCTGTTCGGTCAACATGACCCCAGAGTAGCCGAAATCGAACACTTTATCTACACATGCGTTCGAAGATGTCCACAGCGTGTCGGTGGTGGCTGATGAAATACAGAGTGTTCGGTACTTGACACCACGAGTATTCGAACATATATTCGAAACAGAGATTCGGACCCGGTCCTCCCGGCCGAGGGTCGGGTCCGGAATCTCAACCACCCAAGGAGGGTAATCATGACCAGCACCACACTACGCATCACCCGCAGAGGACGTTTCGTCCTGGCATCCCTGATTGCGGTTCCCGTTGTCGCCGTCTCACTCTTGGTGACTTCTCCTGGCGCACTCGCTGAGAGCACTCCAGCATCCAATGACTTTGATTACGTGACCGTGATGTCCGGTGACACCCTGTGGAGCATTGCCGAACTGATCGACCCCACCGGAGACCCTCGCGACACGGTTGCCGAACTTATGACTCTGAACCAGCTCACGAGTGCGAGCCTCAGCCCCGGACAAGAGCTGGCTATTCCTCGTTAGGCCCTAAGCCTTAAGCCCGCCCGGCTACGATTATCAGGTGGCCACACTTGATGACTTGCCGGTTCGGGCTGACCTTGTAGGGAAGAAACCCTACGGCGCCCCTATGGTGGCGGTGCCCTATGCACTCAATGTCAACGAGAACACGCACCCTATTCCCGCCGCAGTCCGCGATTCCATCATGTCGGCGGTGGCCACAGCCTTAGAAACCATCAATCGGTATCCGGATCGCGAATTCACTGAGTTGCGCAGAGCACTCGCCGACTATGCGAACTCCAGGGGCTCAACAACTCCGGTGAACCCCGACATGGTGTGGGCGGCCAATGGGTCCAATGAGGTTCTGCAGCACGTGCTTCAGGCTTTCGGCGGGCCAGGCCGCAGTCTCTTGGGGTTCCCTCCGACCTACTCGATGCACCCGATTATTGCTGAGGCCACTGGAACGAAATGGGTTGAGGGTGCTCGCGCCTCGGACTTCAGCCTGAGCGTCGACTCTTTGGTGGCGGACATCCGCACCCACCAGCCTGACCTCGTGTTCTTTTGCGCTCCCAACAACCCCACCGGAACCCCGGTTTCCCTTGAGGTCATTGAAGCCGCGTATGACGCAACCTCGGGGATGGTGTTGGTGGATGAGGCGTACGTTGAGTTTTTGCCGGAGGGTTCCCCCACTGCCCAGGACTTGTTGCCAGGTCGCGAGCGGCTGATTATCTCGAGGACGATGTCGAAGGCGTTTGCCTTCGCCGGAGCCAGAGTCGGCTACATCCTGGCCGACCCCGCGGTTAACGACGCTCTGCGTTTGGTGCGCCTGCCCTATCACCTCTCCGCACTCACCCAGGCGGCTGCGGTGGCAGCACTCCGGCACGCCGATGTGATGCTCGCGATGGTTGATGACATTCGGTCGCAGCGCGATCGACTCGTCCAGGAGTTGCCCTCGCTTGGCTACACCGTGCACGCTTCGCACGCCAACTTTGTTCTCTTTGGCGGTATTGATAATCCTCAGCAACTCTTTAGCGCGCTGTTAGAGCGAGGGATTCTGGTGCGGGATGTGGGAATTGCCCACCACCTTCGGGTCACAGCGGGAACGAAGGCTGAGACCACAGCCTTCCTCGAGGCACTGGTTACACTAAAGGCGTGACCACTCCCCGCACTGCAACGCTTGAGCGCAGCACCTCTGAATCGTCAGTTCGCCTGTCCCTGAACCTTGATGGCACTGGCCGTTCCTCTATTTCGACCACGGTCCCTTTTTATGACCACATGCTGACTGCACTCTCGAAGCACTCTCTGATTGACCTGGAAATTGAGGCGAGCGGAGACACCGATATCGATGTTCACCACACGGTGGAGGACACGGCCATCGTGTTGGGGCAGGCAATTTTGCAGGCGCTTGGCGACAAAGCCGGCATTGCGCGCTTCGGTGATGCCCTGGTGCCACTCGATGACGCCCTCGCGAGAGCTGTGGTTGATGTTTCTGGGCGCCCCTATCTCGTGCACACGGGAGAGCCCGAGGGCTTTGAGTATCACGCCATCGGCGGCCACTTCACAGGGTCTTTGGTGCGACACGTATTCGAAGCCATCACCATGCACGCTGATCTGACTGTTCACATCACAGTGCTGGATGGCCGTGACCCCCACCACATTGCCGAGGCCGAGTTCAAAGCCTTTGCCAGAGCGTTGCGCAAGGCAGTGGCCAGAGACTCACGTGTTGAGGGCATCCCCTCCACCAAGGGCGCCCTGTAACAGTGAGCCCTCGTGTTGTCGTCTATGACTACGGCTCAGGCAATGTGCATTCAGCGCTGAAAGCGCTCGAGCATTCTGGCGCAGATGTCAGACTGACGAACGACCGCCAGGAAGCCCTTGAGGCACACGGCTTGGTCGTTCCAGGCGTAGGCGCCTTTGCGACAGTAATGGCGGGGCTTCGCGAGGTGGGCGGGGAAGAAGTTGTTGACAAGCGCGTTGCTGGGGGCCGCCCGGTATTGGGGATTTGCGTAGGCCTCCAGATCATGTTTGAGCGGGGAATGGAGCACGGGGTTGATACGCCGGGCCTTGGTCAGTGGCCAGGGAGCATCGAGCAACTGGAGGCACCGATACTTCCCCACATGGGCTGGAACACGGTGGAGGTCGCTGCTGGTAGCCCTCTGTTCGCTGGCGTTGAATCGGAGCGCTTCTACTTCGTCCACTCATACGCAGCAACGCAGTGGCTGCTGGAAGACACCGGGTCTCTGCCCTCACCTTTGGTCTCATGGGCCACACACGGGCAACGATTCGTTGCTGCCGTGGAGAATGGGCCGCTCACGGCGACCCAGTTTCACCCCGAAAAATCGGGGGAGGCAGGGCTTGCGCTATTGCGAAACTGGGTTGAATCTCTGGTCTGAGCCCGGCAAAAACGCCTCGGCTTAACGGAGTAGTATTTCTAACTTGTGCACCGTGGCTGATGCGATGCGCTTCTCCCTCTCACAAGGTCTCATGCCCCCTCTGTTATGAACGAATTCTCTCAATCGCCTTCGCTGATTCTTTTGCCCGCTGTTGATGTTGCCGACGGGAAGGCCGTCCGCCTCACCCAGGGCGAAGCCGGAACGGAGACCTCGTACGGGGACCCTGTCGAGGCGGCCGAGGAGTGGATGCGCCAGGGAGCCAAGTGGCTACACCTCGTGGATCTTGATGCGGCTTTTGATCGCGGCAACAACCGAGCTGTCATTCGTCGCGTGGTGAAGGCCGTGGGCAAAAAAGTCAACGTCGAGCTTTCCGGTGGGATTCGGGACGACGAATCCTTGGAGAACGCACTCTCCACTGGCGCTGTTCGCGTGAACCTGGGAACTGCCGCGCTCGAGAACCCCGAGTGGACTGCTCACGTGATTTCCGAATACGGCGAAGCCATTGCCGTCGGACTTGATGTTCGTGGTGAAACTCTTGCCGCCAGGGGATGGACCAAGGAAGGTGGCAATCTTTTTGACACCCTCGATCGCCTGAACGAGTGCGGATGCGCTCGCTATGTCGTCACTGACGTCACCAAAGATGGCACCATGCGCGGCCCCAACATCGAGCTGTTGAAGAACGTGCTCTCTCAGACCAATCACCCGGTCATTGCCTCGGGCGGTATTTCCTCACTCGATGATGTCGCGGCGCTTCGAGAACTGGTTCCACTCGGTCTCGAGGGTGCCATTCTTGGCAAAGCTCTCTATGCCGGAGCCTTCACGCTCACCGAGGCTCTGGATGTTGCCGGCCGCTGATTCGGCTGGCCAGCCTTTTGAGGGCCGGTCTTTTTCCTCCAACCCCTTCGCCGGTGATTCGGGGGAGGCTGACCCGACTCTTCGGGAGGCGCTTGCCGCCTTGGGGGAGCTCCTTGATCGGAATCCTGAGCAGCGCACCCAGCTGGAGTTGGCCACCACATGGGGCGCCTGCGTCACGGCACTTGGTGCAGCACGAGTGCTCAGTCCGCTGATTGCCGAGGCCGGTGATTACGGTGTGACCGAGACTGGTGCGCTCGTGGAAAAAACACAGGAGCTCTCTGTCCCACACCTCGAGGGTCCGGACGGCCGCGCCGTTGCGCCGGTCTTTAGCGATGTTGCTGCAATGGCCCGGTGGAATTCACTGGCGCGACCCATCCCGTTGGAGGGAGCCAGGGCAGCCCTTGCCGCTGCCAGTGACGGGCTCGCACTGGTTCTCGACCCTGGTTCGCCTGACGCCAGGGTCTTTCGTCGCAGCGCTCTCGAGGCCGCCGCCACCGGGAACCCTTATGTCGCGCCCTGGGTGGACGAACACGTGCGGTCTGGTTTTTCCGCAGTGCTGGATGAGCACCCAGAGATTGTCGTTCACCGGGTGGTCTGTGGCGATCCAACCCAGACACTGGCCGGGCCCGAGGTGATGGTCGTTATTGGCCTAGTGGCAGGGCTTGGCCCCGACGCGGTGGCCCGGTTGGTCACTGAGATATCAACCAGGTGGGCTGATGACCCTTTCATCGCCGGGCGTTGCGACGGGGTTGGCGTGAAAGTCTTGCCGGCTTAGTTGACGGGGCCGGTGTATTTCTCGCCTGGTCCCTGACCTGGGGCATCCGGGAATGTTGATGCTTCTCTAAAGGCCAGCTGAACGCTGCGCAAACCATCGCGCAGGCTTCTGGCGTGGTGATCGCCAATCTCAGGTGCTGCAGCGGTGATGAGGCCAGCGAGTGCGGTGATGAGCTTTCTGGCTTCCGCGAGGTCGGTTTCTTCAGCCGGGTTGTTGGCCAAGCCACACTTCACCGCAGCTGCCGAGAGAAGGTGAACGGACACCGTGGTAATCAGTTCCACCGCTGGAACTTCTGCGATATCGCGTGCCTCATCGTCGATGGAATCACTCACAGTGTCTCAAACCTTCCACTCGCATACCGGCTTAAAGCCTGCTATCGTTGCCCATGCTTCTCGCTCCCAGAGTGGGAAGCATGCGAAAGTGGAGAAACCTCCCACCCGCGTGGGCCTGCAGGACTAAGGCTACCGGGTCGTTGTACTCCGTGAATCTCATCAGATTCACAGCGTCAAGGGTGCGAAATAGTCAACACGGC
>JBIIRH010000044.1:0-6009 GCA_044341675.1 Pontimonas sp. | reverse complement strand
CCCCCGACACCGAGTTGGTCGAATACGGCAAGACACTGGGAATCACAACGGTTTCCAGGTCGCCCGAGAACCCAGCCCGGGAGGAACTAGCGACCATTCTTGCCGGGCGAATTAGCGTTGCTGTGGGCCACTCGGGGGTGGGGAAATCAACGCTCGTGAATGAGCTGGTCCCCGGCGCGGAACGCGCCGTCGGGGATGTCAACGACGTGACCGGACGCGGTCGCCACACCTCCTCGTCCAGTCAGGCTCTGCGTCTCCCCGAGGGCGGCTGGGTGATTGACACTCCCGGGGTTCGATCCTTTGGTCTTGGGCACGTGAGCACCGAATCCATCGTCTCTGCTTTTAGTGACCTGGCTGACTATGTGTCTGGTTGCCCAAAGGCCTGCGCACACACTGCCCACTCCATCGAGTGCGAACTGGCCAGAGCCCAGGCTGATGGCTCGTTGCCTCACGAGCTGAAAGCGCGAGTCGAGTCACTGCAACGCTTGATGGCCACAATCCACGAGCCTGGCGGGACACCCGAGTAGCCTCACGAGCAGCTAAGAAGTACCGACTACGCTCAAGATGTGGTGCACTTCTCTCCAAGCGATGACCTAGCTCTTGCCCTCTCCGCTGCCGCCAATGCTGATTTAGTCTCCCTGCCACGCTTCAGGGCTCAAGACCTTGTCATCACCACAAAGCCCGACCGCACCCCGGTCACGGATGCTGACCAGGCCGTCGAGAAACTGATTCGCTCAACAATTGCCGCCGCGAGGCCAGACGACGCGATTCTCGGCGAAGAAATGGGCTCGACCAGTGACACTGCTGGCCCACAGGCCGGCCGTCAGTGGATTATTGACCCGATTGATGGGACCGCTGGTTTCTTGCGCGGTCTGCCGATTTGGGCAACATTGATCGCACTCGCTATTGATGGCGAGCCGGTGGTGGGAGTTGTCAGCGCACCGGCTCTGGGACAGCGCTGGTATGCAGCACGGGGTCACGGGGCGTTCACGACCACCTGGTCACAGCCTGAACCTGCGGCCCTTCGGGTTAGCAAGGTGGAAAAGCTTGCGGATGCCACTGTGAGCTACAACAGTCTTCCTGGCTGGATCAACGATGGCCGCGGTGAGCAGGTGACTCAGCTTGCTACTGGCGCGTGGAGAGCACGCGCCATCGGGGATTTCTGGTCCTACATGCTGGTCGCTGAGGGCTCGCTCGATGTTGCCGGTGAGGCAGACTTGCAGCCTTATGACATGGCGGCCCTGGTGCCCATCATCGAGGAGGCCGGTGGGCGCTTTAGCTCACTCGATGGGGATCAAGGCGTGTGGAAGGGAACTGCCCTTTCCACCAATGGTGCACTCCACGACGAAATTCTTGGCATCACGAGGAGGTCGTAGTGCGATTCATGTCTCGAGGTCTCGCCTTCGCCACGGCAGCGCTCTTTCTTGTGGGCTGTGCCAGCGACCCGGGTGAGACACCGCTGGAGACTGAGGTTTCGAGCGAGGTGTCGGAGACAGCTTCAGTGCTCGAGCTCGCTGTGGGAACCTGCGTGAATGATGCAGAGACTCCTCTGGGTGCTGATTTAGCCGAAGTGCCCACAGTCTCGTGTGATGAACCGCACGATTCCGAGCTCTATGCCATTGTGACTGCAACCGATGGCCCCTACCCAGGCGTTGACACCCTGGTGGGTGAAGGCCAAGACAAATGCCAGGCAGTCTTCGCCGAGTTCGTCGGCATTGATTTTCGCTCGTCGCTACTGGACTACCACTTCTACTATCCAACCCCCAGCAGTTGGGCCCAGGGCGATAGAAGCATTTATTGCATGGTGATTGACCCAGGCCTCAAGGTGATCGGAACCCTGCAAGGCGCGAAGCGGTAATCGACTGGTCTCGGCTAGCGTAGGCAGAATCTAGAAAGACGGTGACTATGCCACACGCCCCCCTCGTCATCATTGGCAACGCCAACGTTGACTTGACCACCTATCTCGAGCGGGCTCCGGAGGTCGGAGAGACCGTCCTTGGCCACAACTTCAGCATTGGCATGGGCGGCAAAGGGGCCAACCAGGCCGTGGCAGCAGCCAGGGCTGGCGCACAGGTGTCGTTCATCGGCCGTATTGGCGAGGATGCCTTTGGTGACATGGTCATCAGTGCTCTCACCACTGAAGGCCTCGAGTTGGACCATCTCGCGCGCGTCCCAGGCCCCTCCGGTGTTGCGAGCATCTATGTCGAAGACGGTGGCGCCAACCGAATCGCGGTGTTCACGGGAGCCTCGGGAACCCTCACGAGCCAATCAGCGACCGATGCCGTTGAATCCCATGTCAAAATGAGAATTCTGGTCAGTCAGTTGGAGATCGATCCGAGAGCAGTGGAGGCAGCCCTGGCAACGGCCAGGGC
Organism: Pontimonas sp.; assembly: GCA_044341675.1. Taxonomy (GTDB): domain Bacteria; phylum Actinomycetota; class Actinomycetes; order Actinomycetales; family Microbacteriaceae; genus Pontimonas. The sequence goes on along the minus strand of JBIIRH010000044.1, from coordinate 3,637 downwards.
CAAAGGAGCTCAGACGATTCTCAACACGGCTCCTGCGCTGCCTGTGTCAGAGGGCATTCTTTGCAACACCACCTGGTTGATCGCCAATGAGGTCGAGATTGCCGCCGTTCTTGCAGGCGCTGGGGTGACGACTCGCCCGGAGATCAGCGTCGAGGAGGTCACCGCGGGAATTGACGACTGGGCCACAGCTCTCGGGTGTCACGTCATTGTGACACTGGGTGACCAGGGTGCCATCGGTCACGTTTCAGGTGATGGAACATTCCACTTCGCAGCCGCACCCGTCGCAGCACAGGACACGGTGGGCGCCGGAGATTGCTTTGTTGGTTTCTTTGCCGCGCACCTGATTGAGGAAATGCCCTGGCGCAACGCGCTAGCTGGCGGGGTACTAGCGGCAAGTGAGAGCGTTACGCGAGCGGGCGCTCAATCCTCATATCCGGACCACGCGCAAGCGGCCAGGTTGAGCGACGCAGCTCGCGCGGTTCACACGGACCAAACCCGGTTGGAATAACCCACAGCGCACCGATGGTGGAGATGCCGGGAATCGAACCCGGGTCCACTACTTCGTACCACAGCCTTCTACGGGCGTATCTTGCGTAGGCGTTCTACTCGGCCCCGTTCTTTAGCGCAAGCACTTAGGACGACGGGCCCAGTCTCAGAAAAAGTCCCTGTGACCCCTGAAACACAGGTCACAAGCGAGCCTTCTAAACGACGCCAGTGGTTGAGCCGAAGGCGAGCTCAGTCTGACGGACTTGTCCGCTGCTTAGGCAGCGAGAGCGAAGTCGGTGCGCTTTGTATTGGCACCTATAGGTTGCAGAGGACGTTAACGAGATAACTCTGCATTCTCGACCCGCTTCTCTGTGGAATCACAAGCAATGTCGAAACCGATCATCCCCATGACTCTCTCTGGAACATAAGCCCCAGAGAAGCTTTGGTGTGGTGCGCTGTGGAGTTGTGTTGCGGCTGGTGCCACGAAGACACGCCCCAACTATAGGGCCTGAAGCTTCGAACTAGCTAGAGGTCGCCTCGTCCTTTGTGCGAACTTTCGCATCAAGGAGAGCAAAGACCAGCGCCGACACAACCAAACCAACAACAACGCTCAGCGCCACAATGAAAGCGTCGTGATACGCCACACTCAAAGGCTCGTTGACCTCATCGGCAAGAACGAAGAAGAAGACCGACAGGGCTGCTGCGAGTCCAATCGCGGTTCCAATACGCTGACCGACCTGCGCAAGAGACCCGGCGAGGCCTCCCTGGTGAACCGGAATGTCTTCGAGCATCAGAGTCTGGTTGGGCGAAATCACCGCTCCACCGCCAGCCCCCGCTAGCGCCATCGCGAGCGCAACCGCAATCGGCATCAAGGGATCGGGAACAACAACGCTGGCAAGAGCGACCAAACCAAATCCTGCCAACACCGCGAGCAGACCGACCACGACCAAAGGCCGACCGCGCTTATGAACGACCTTGCCGCTCCTAAACGACGTGTACGCAGAGATCAGGGCAAAGGGAATCGTGACCATGCCAGCAATGACGGGCGCGAAACCCAAACCCTGCTGAAGAAACAGCGTCAACGTGATGAAGGTTGCTGGCAAGGCAGCGAAATAGAAGCTTGAGATGAGAATGCCGTTGCGGAACGAGGAGATCGCGAAAAGCTCAAAGTCAATGATGGCGACTTTGCCCCCAGCCGAATAGGCCTTCTCCCACAGGACAAAGAGAGTTCCCACTCCCAGGGCAACAACGAGCCACCACCAGCGAGCCGGGTTATCGGAGGCGGTTCCGGTGGTCAAGACAAAGGGAAGCATGAGGGAGAACGTCGTGGCGCCGAGCAGCGCTGTTCCCAGCAGATCAAAGTCCTTGACCGCAGAGGACGTGTCCTGGAACTTGGGCAACAAACGATAAGCCATCACAAACGCTGCAATGCCCAAGGGCACATTCATTGCAAAGAGCAAACGCCAGCCAAAGTCCTCGCCGCCGACCCCCACGAGCAGGCCACCGATGGTGGGGCCAAAAGCAGTAGAGAGCCCGATAACGGCGCCGAAGATGCCAAAGGCTTGCCCGCGCTCCTTGCCTTGGAAAAGTTGCTGAACAAGGCCCAGGACCTGGGGCATCAGGATTCCCGCGGCAAAGCCCTGGAAAATCCGGCTGGCGATGAGGAGCTCAATCGTCGGCGCCATCATTCCGCCGAGGCTCGCAAGAGTAAACAAGGAGAGTCCCAGTAAGAACATGAAGCGTCTGGAATAAAGGTCACCGATTCGGCCCGAGGGAACCAAAACCAGACCAAAAGCGAGAACAAACCCCGAGAGCAACAACTGCACCTGGGTTGCCCCAGCGCCGAGAACTGAACTAATCGCGGGGATGGCCACGTTGATCTTTGCGAGATCAAGAATCGTCAGCGATGCGACACCGACAGCAACCCCGTATGCGCTCCACCGGGCTTTGTCACCGGATAGGTTGATGGGCTCCGTGACGGGACCCCCAGAAAACTTCGACATTCTTCCCCCAGCCTACGCCAGGCAACGGACCTAGTCGCCCAGTCGGTTCCTGGTGGAAATCGCACGCTTCGCTTCGCGATCATCCTGCTTTTGGCGCAGCGCGTGACGCTTGTCGTATTCCTTTTTACCCTTGGCCACGGCAATTTCCACCTTTGCGCGACCATCCAAAAAATAGATGCGCAGAGGCACCAGGGTGTATCCCCCGGCGGTAATTCGGTGCGCCATCTTCACAATCTGTTCCTTGTGAAGCAGGAGCTTGCGCTTTCTGCGGGGTGGGTGATTGGTCCAGGTTCCCTCGTTGTATTCAGGAATGTGGACAGCCTCAAGCCACGCCTCGCCGCCATCAACCGTGGCGTAGGCGTCAACAAGGGACGCCCTCCCCTGGCGCAAGGACTTAACCTCGGTGCCAGTGAGGACAATCCCTGCCTCATAGGTATCTTCAATGTGGTAGTCGTAACGGGCTTTGCGGTTGGTGGCAACCACTTTTTCGCCGCTTTCTTTCGCCATGGTGCCACCTCCTTGTTTTGCTCGATGCGCCGTGGCATGGCCCCAGTCGGTGGCCAGCCCCACAGTCTACCGCCAGGCTTTTCTGCCAAGCAGAGGGATTTTTTAGGCGCGGAGGTAACGGGTGATCGAGATGTAGGAGGCGACCACAGCAAGACCGATTCCGGTCGCAAAAAGAATCGGCATGGTGGCAAACGCATCGGATGCCTCGACAAACACGGTGGTCGGTAACGCCTCACTCAAATAACCCTGAACAAAGAAGCGCACAATCGCCCACACTGCTGCAGACGCAGCCGCTGCGCCAAGGGCTGCCGCCACGATTCCCTCAAGGACGAACGGGGTTTGGATAAACCGGTTAGACGCTCCCACCAAACGCATGATTGCGAGTTCGCGCCGACGTGAGAACGCGCTCAAGCGAATCGTCGTCGCAATCAGCAGGGCTGCCGCCAGAAGCATCAAGCTCGCCACCGCAACAGCGGTCAAACTACCGGCGTTGAGAAGAGCAAAAATCTGGTCCAGGTAACTGCGCTGATCAATCACGCTCTCCACGCCGGGAAGACCGGAGATTGCCTCGAAGATGAGTTCACTCTGGGTCGGATCCACCAGGTTCACCCAGAACGTCTCTGGCAAAAGCTCGGGAGAAA
>JBIIRH010000043.1:0-6022 GCA_044341675.1 Pontimonas sp. | reverse complement strand
ACCACAGCGCCCAGGCCTTCGGTCACGGAGACCCCGCAGGGACTCTCTAATTCTCGTGTCGCCCGCAAGGGAAACGTTTTCGTTGACTGGTTGACCACTACTGACCACAAGAAGGTCGGCTATCTCTACCTGATCACCTCGTTTGTGTACTTCCTTATTGGTGGTGTGATGGCGCTGGTCATCCGCGCTCAGCTGTTCGCTCCGGGTCTCGAAATCGTGGCCACCAAAGAGCAGTACAACCAGCTCTTCACCATGCACGGAACCATCATGTTGCTGATGTTCGCGACCCCGCTGTTCGCTGGGTTTGCCAATGTTCTGATGCCACTGCAAATCGGTGCACCGGATGTTGCGTTCCCCAGATTGAATGCTTTGGCCTTCTGGTTCTTTAACTTCGGCTCACTGATCGCTGTTGCTGGATTCCTCACCCCCCAGGGCGCCGCATCGTTTGGCTGGTTTGCTTATACCCCACTCTCTAGCCAGACGTTCTCGCCGGGTATCGGCGGAAACATGTGGGTCTTCGGTCTAGGTCTCAGTGGTTTCGGAACGATTCTTGGTGCGGTGAACTTCATCACCACCATCATCACGATGCGCGTGCCCGGCATGACGATGTGGCGAATGCCAATCTTCACCTGGAACACCCTGGTGACCTCGATTCTGGTTATTCTCGCCTTCCCCGTCCTCGCAGCAGCCATGCTGGCCCTAGGAAGTGACCGGGTCTTTGGCTCCCATGTCTACGACGCGGCCAATGGTGGCGCCATTTTGTGGCAACACCTCTTCTGGTTCTTCGGCCACCCCGAGGTGTACATCATTGCGCTGCCGTTCTTTGGCATCGTTTCTGAAATCTTCCCCGTCTTCAGTCGCAAGCCGGTCTTTGGATACAAGACGCTGGTCTACGCGACGATTGCGATTGCGGCGCTATCCATGACGGTGTGGGCTCACCACATGTACGTCACAGGATCTGTCCTGTTGCCCTTCTTCGCGCTCATGACCATGCTCATTGCGGTGCCCACGGGAGTGAAGATATTCAACTGGATCGGGACGATGTGGCGGGGTTCTGTGACGTTCGAGACTCCGATTGTGTATGCATTGGGCTTCTTGATCTCATTCGTGTTCGGTGGGTTGACCGGTGTCATCCTCGCGTCGCCACCGCTCGATTTCCACGTCTCGGACTCCTACTTCGTGGTTGCCCACTTCCACTACGTGGTCTTTGGAACTGTGGTCTTTGCTATGTTCGCTGGATTCTTCTTCTGGTGGCCCAAGTTCACCGGCAAGATGCTCAACGAGTCGCTCGGCCACATCCAGTTCTGGCTGCTCTTCGTGGGCTTCCACATGACCTTCCTCATCCAGCACTGGCTTGGCGTCATGGGCATGCCCCGTCGTTACGCCACCTACCTTCCTGAGGATGGTTTCACCTGGATGAACCAACTCTCGACCGTCGGATCGGTTCTTCTGGCCCTGTCGATGATTCCGTTCTTCCTGAACGTGTATCTCACGGCCCGCAACGGTCAGAAGGTCACTGTGAACGACCCGTGGGGTTACGGCCGCTCGCTCGAGTGGGCTACCAGCTGCCCACCCCCTCGCCACAACTTCACCTCGATTCCCCGGATTCGCTCCGAGTCGCCAGCATTCGATTTGAACCACCCGGAGGTCGATTTGCCCATCGCACTCGAGCCGTCTAAGTCGACCGCGAAGGCGAAAGGCTAGGCATGAAGACCAATATCGGTGTTCTGTGGGTGATGGCGGTCTATTTCTTCCTACTGACCGCTGTTTACACGGTGTGGGCAATCATTGACACCGGGGTAGTGGAGTGGATTGGCACGATTGCCATTGGCCTCAGCGGTATTTTGGCGACGTTTATTGCCTTTTACTTGCAGGTTCAACTGCGCAACCAGGGTGGTGTCTTGCCGGAGGATCGGCTAGACGCTGATATCGACGATGGTGACCCTGAGCTGGGCTTCTATAGTCCGTGGAGCTGGTGGCCTTTCATGCTGGCTGCAGGCGCCGCTATCGCGATGCTCGGTTTCGCTGTGGGCATCTGGGTCGCCTTCTATGCGATTCCTGTGGTGTTGATTGCTCTTGTGGGCTGGAGTTACGAGTACTACCGAGGATATTTTGCCCGCTAACTCCGTTACGGTGCGCTATGCCACCGCCGCGGACGAGGAAGCCCTGCTAGCGCTCGTCGGAAAGCTTGGCCACGCAGTCCCGCTCGACACCTTTGCTTTTGCCAACTCCCTGGCTGTTGCCCTTGCGGACTTCCCCCGCACGCTGATTCACGTGGCGGAGGTTGATGGCCAGGTTGCAGGGTATGCACTCACCACCATCTCCACGCTGCTCTATAGCAATGGCCCCTCGGCTCAGCTGCAAGAGATCGCTGTGGACGACACGCTTCAGACCAGGGGCGTTGGCACCTCGCTTGTCCGAGCTGTGGAGGCCGACTGCCAGAAGCAAGGCGTTACACAGTTGACTGTTGCCTCCAGGCGCGCAGGTGGGTTCTATGACCGTCTTGGTTATACCCAGCAGGCCGAATACATGAGACGGCTGTTCTAGGACGCGTCGTTAGGAACAGGCTGTGTGCCGCTCTCGCCACACACGTGGTTAGTGGCGAGAGGAGTCTTCTAGTTCCTTCTGAGTGACTGGCATGACTCGGTCTTCAAAGAACCAGCGCGAAAGGCCCGCACGAAGCCTGGTGCCTGCGGTGATGCGGCCCTTATCGTCGGGGCGGACGGTGAGTGGCTTGTACTCTTCGAAGTCCAGCAAGCGCCAGCGCTCGTAATCATCGAGCTGCTCGTGAACCTCCACGTATTCGCCACCGGGCAGGCGCACAATACGGCCGCTTTCGTAGCCGTGGAGCGCAATCTCGCGGTCCTTACGCTGCAGTGCCAAACACGTGCGCTTAGCAATGAGGAAGGCAGCAATCGGCCCAACAATCAGCAGCACCTGGAGAGAAGTGATTACGCCTTCAATGGTGAGCTTGAAGTGGGTAGCAATGAGGTCAGAGCTTGCTGCAGCCCACAGGACGGCGTAGAACACGACACCGGCGGCACCAATACCCGTGCGGGTGGGGGCGTTGCGCGGACGGTCAGCAATGTGGTGCTCGCGCTTGTCGCCGGTGATCCACGCCTCAATGAACGGGTAGACCGCTACCAATCCAATGAAGACGATCAGCACGAGCGTCGGAGCGAGGATATTCCACGACCAGGTGTAGCCAAAGAGTACGAACTCCCAGCCCGGTGGAACGAGGCGCAGTGCGCCATCGGCGAAGCCGATATACCAGTCGGGTTGAGTTCCGGCGGAAACAGGGGAGGGGTCATAGGGCCCGTAGTTCCATATCGGGTTGATCGTGAAGAGCGACCCAATCAGCATCAGCACACCGAAGACCAGGAAGAAGAACCCACCGGCCTTGGCGGCGAACACCGGCATGACGGGGGAGCCCACGACGTTGTCGTTGGTGCGGCCGGGGCCAGCGAACTGGGTGTGCTTGTTGACCACGAGGAGAACCATGTGAATCGCAAGGGTTGCAATCAGAATGGCGGGCAGAAGCATGATGTGGAGCACATAGAGCCTCGGGATGACTACGGTTCCTGGGAACTCGTCACCAAAGAACAGATAAGACATCCAGACACCAACCACGGGGAAGGCCTTGATCATTCCGTCGATGATGCGCAAACCGTTTCCGGAGAGCAGGTCGTCGGGGAGGCTGTAACCGGTGAAGCCCTCGGCCATGGCGAGCACGAAGAGGAGGAAGCCCACAACCCAGTTGAGTTCGCGAGGCTTGCGGAAAGCGCCCGTGAAGAAGACGCGGAGCATGTGCAGACCGATGGAGGCGATGAAGAGCAACGCGGCCCAGTGGTGGACCTGACGCATCAGAAGGCCGCCCCTGATATCAAAAGACAGGTCGAGAGACGTGTGATACGCGACAGACATCTCGATGCCCTTGAGGGGGAGGTAGGAGCCGTCATACTCCACCATCGTCATGGAGGGGTCAAAGAAGAAGGTGAGGAACGTGCCACTGATCAAAATGACGATGAAGCTGTAAAGCGCCACTTCACCCAGCATGAAGGACCAGTGGTCAGGGAAGATCTTCCGGCCTAGCGCCTTGACCGCGGTGGAGGCGCTGGTGCGCTCATCAACGTAGTTGGCTGCCCACCCAGTGAACTTCATGCCCGGCCCAGGTGCAGCACTCTTGTCTTGGACTGATTGACTCACAGTTCACGCTCCCAGAAGCTCGGTCCTACAGGTTCAGTGAAATCACTTTGTGCTACTAGATATCCTTCATCATCAATGGTGATAGGAAGCTGTGGAAGAGGACGTGCCGCTGGTCCGAAGATCACTTCACAGTGGTTAGCGACGTCGAACTCGGATTGGTGGCACGGGCACAGCAGGTGGTGCGTTTGCTGCTCATAGAGAGCCACAGGGCAGCCCACGTGGGTGCAAATCTTGGAGTAGGCGACAATTCCCTGGTATGACCACGAGGCTCGTTCAGGGAGCTCGTTCAGGACGTCAACGGGCAGGCGCATCAGCAAGACCGCTGCCTTCGCCTTCTCCTCAATCTTGTGGTACTCGAGCTCTGCGAGTCCCTCGGGGATCACATGGAACGCAGAGCCGATAGTGACTTCGGAAGCCTTGATGGGCAGACCACTGGGGTCACGGGCGAGGCGCACACCTGGCTCCCACATCGTGTTCTTCATCTTCTTAATGGGGTCTGCGGCGGGGGCGAGGTCCCTAAAGAGTGCTACAGCGGGAATCGGCGCGGCAAGAAGTGCTCCGATGAGGGTGTTGCGCACCAGAGAACGCCTGGTGAAACCAGACTCTTTGTTGGCTTGGCTAAAGATTTCTACGGCTGCGTCGCGAGTCTCATCGTCGCCACGGGTCGGATGACGCTCCTCAACGAGTTCGTGGCCGTGCATGAGCGACTTAGCCCAGTGCACAGCACCGATTCCCACGCCCAGCAATGCCACCGTGATGCCGAGTCCCACAAACAGGTTGTTGTTGCGAACCGACTGCATATCGCCCGGGATGATGGGGAAGAGCGAATAGGCCACAGCCGCGAAGACGCTTCCGACGATGGAGAGCGCGAAGAACGTAGCAATCAGGCGCTCGGCCTTCTTTTCTTCTTTGGGGTCTAGGTCGGTAACGCGCTGGTGCTCGGGGGCGAGCCCTGGGTTAGCAGGGATGTTGGAAGACACAACAGCGGTGCCGGGGTCGTTCTCGTCCTGGGGCGAAGCCTGCAGGCTTGTTCCCGGTGGCGTAGTGGCCATGGCTGTTGTGTGTCCTTTCCTTGGAAGTGTCAGTTAGAGCGCGCGGTCAGCCAGATGGCAACAGCAATCAGGCCACCGAGCCCGATCAGCCAGATGAAGAGGCCCTCAGAGACGGGGCCCAAGCTTCCCAACGAGAAGCCACCAACGGAGGGAGTCTCATCCAAATACCGCAGGTAGGTGATGATGTCGTTCTTTTCCTCGGGCGACAGGTTCATGTCGCTGAACACCGGCATGTTCTGAGGGCCAGTCACCATGGCGCCATAGACGTGGACTGGCTGGAGATCGTTCAGGTGGGGGGCATATTTGCCCTCGGTCAGCGCGCCACCAGCACCGGCAACGTTGTGGCACATCGCGCAGTTGATGCGGAACAGCTCTGCACCGTTGGCGGCATCGCCATCACCGGCGTAGTAGCGGGGGTCTGGCAGGGCGGGTCCGGGTGCCAAAGTGGCAACCCACGCTCCCATGGCGTCAATTTGGGGCTGAGTGAACTGAACCGGCTTGACCTCAGCCTGCGGGCCCGAGGCAGCCATCGGCATACGGCCGGTGCCCACCTGGAAGTCAACAGAGAGCGCGCCCACACCAATAACAGAGGGCCCAGCGACGGTGCCCTCACCGAAAAGACCGTGACAACTCGCACAGTTAGAGAGGAACAGCTTCTCGCCTTCTTCGACGAGAGAGGCCTGTGAGACGGGGGGAGTCTCGGCGTAGGCGATTCCCGCAGTGGTGGCAGCGTAGGCTCCTCCGGTCACAAAGAGGGCGACCGC